>JAPOLP010000044.1 GCA_029977045.1 Planctomycetota bacterium | reverse complement strand
GCGGTTTTGAAGAAGTCGTCGAGCAGCAGGTTTTCCAGGTCCGGGTTCTTGTCGAACGCGTTCTTGATGTCCTGCAGGAAGACCGAGCGGATGATGCAGCCGCCTCGCCACAGCAGAGCGATCGGGCCGTTGTTCAGCTTCCAGCCGAACTCCTTCGCGGCAGCGTTCAGCTGCACGTAACCCTGGGCGTAGCTGACCAGCTTGCTCGCGTAGAGAGCCAGCTTGACGTCTTCGATGAACTGTGCCCGGTCGCCTTCAAACTTCGCGTCCGGTCCAGCAAGAACCTGGCTGGCTCGGACTCGTTCGTCCTTCTGCGACGACAGGCAGCGGGCGTAAACGGCTTCGGTGACCAGCGTCGTCGGAACGCCAAGTTCCAGAGCGTGCTGGCACATCCAGCGGCCCGTGCCCTTCTGGCCGGCGGTGTCGAGGATCTTGTCGAGCAGGTCGCCGTCGGCTTTGTCATCGGCCACGGTAAAGATGTCGCGAGTGATCTCGATCAGGTAGCTGTCGAGGATTCCCTCGTTCCACTCCTTGAAGACTTCGTGCAGCTCTTCGTTCGTCAGGCCCAGAGCGTGCTTCAGGATGTCGTAGGCTTCGCAGATGAGCTGCATGTCGCCGTACTCGATGCCGTTATGCACCATCTTGACGTAGTGCCCGGCACCAGCTTCGCCGACCCAGTCGCAGCACGGAATGTCGTTGTTCTCGCCGACCTTCGCGCTGATCTTCTGCAGGACGTCTTTCACGAACGGCCAGGCTTCCGGATGCCCGCCCGGCATGATGCTCGGGCCTTTGAGGGCTCCTTCTTCGCCGCCGGAAACACCCGTCCCGATGAAACGGAAGCCTTCGGAAGCGAGCTGCTCGTGACGACGGTTCGTGTCGGTGTAATCCGCGTTGCCGCCGTCGATGATGATGTCGCCTTCTGACAGCAGAGGCTTCAGCGAGTCGATGACCGCGTCTGTGCCTCGACCGGCCTGTACCATGATCATGATCCGCCGCGGTGAAGCGAGGCTGTTGACGAAGTCTTCCAGCTGCTCGTAACCGTGAATCCGGTCGGCAGCACCTTCTTCAACAACGCCTTCCGGGCGATCGCCGAGTCCGTTGATGAACTCGGTCATCTTCTCAGTCGTGCGGTTGTAGACCGCGACGTTGAAGCCCTTGTTGGCCATGTTCATGACCAGGTTCTGACCCATCACGGCCAGGCCAATCAGTCCGATATCGTGGTTCGACATTGGGAATCTCTTTTGAGCGAGTGGACGTAGGCCGGATCAAGCGCAGCGCCGCTCCGGCAATTCACAGTTCATCAGAGTGAGTGCCGGAACGGCGTCGCTGCGCTCCTGGGTCCGGCCTACTGTTTTGTCAGCGCTGGATACGGGCAGAGCCGCCTTCGGCGAAGGCTTCGACCTGAGACAGCGTCGCCATCGTGGTGTCGCCAGGGAAGGTCGTCAGCAGGGCGCCGTGAGCCCAGCCGAGCTGCAGGGCTTCCGCCGGAGTCTTGCCGCTCAGCAGGCCGTAGATCAGGCCGGATGCGAAGCCGTCACCGCCGCCGACTCGGTCGAGGACGTCCAGCGAGGCTTCCGGAGCCTGGAACGTTTCGCCTTCGAGCCACAGAACCGCGCTCCAGTTATGGCGGTTCGTTGTGACGACTTCCCGCAGCGTCGTGGCGACGGCCTTGACGTTCGGCAGTTCCTTCGCGACGCCTTCCATCATGCCGAAGAAGGCCGACGGGTCGAGCTTCGAGGACTTCTCGACGTCCTGGCCTTTAATGCCCAGACCCATCTGCAGGTCTTCTTCGTTGCCGACCAGCACGTCGCAGAGTTCGACGATGTTTCGCAGCGTCGACTGGCAGGTATCCAGGCCGCCGGAAATCTTCCACAGCTTGGCGCGGTAGTTCAGGTCGAAGCTGACGATCGCTCCAGCATCCTTCGCGGCCTTCATGCCTTCGATGATGACGTCCGGCGTCGTCGACGACAGAGCGGCGAAGATCCCGCCGCTGTGGAACCAGCGAACGCCGTTCGCGAAGATCGACTTCCAGTCGATGTCGCCCGGCTTGAGCTGCGCGGCAGCTTCGTTCGAGCGGTTGTAGAAGACGACGGGGGCACGCACGCCGCAGCCCTGATCGCTGTACACGGTCGCCATGTTCGGGCCGTTCACGCCGTTATGCTCGAACATCTTGTAGAACGGCTGCACGCCCATCGCCCGGACGCGTTCCTGAATGAGCTGGCCGATCGGGTAGTCGACCATCGCCGTCGCGATGCCCGTCTTCATGCCGAAGCAGTCGCTGAGGTTCGCGGCACAGTTGAACTCGCCACCGCTGACGTGAATCGCACACTGACTGGCTTTGTGGAACGGAATCCGGCCCGGATCGATGCGATGCACCATCGCTCCCAGAGCCAGAAAATCGAGACCGCCTGCGGGGGGAATGTTGAGCATGACGTTTCCTTGTGGTGGGTTGAGGTTTCAGTTCTGGCGGGACGAATCTGCACCGTCCCCGATGATCTCACTGGTCCCGATGATTCTCGGGCCTGCCGTCGCGAACGGCACTCCGTCCGAGCGGCAGCGAAACACGAATCGCGGGCGTCCGATGGACTTTTCCGCGACCGAAAAAGCGGACCGAGCGGCTTCCGACCGTCGACCGATAACTTCAAAACGAGTCCGCTGATGTCCGCATCAGGCGGGAGTCGACCGAAGTGTTCGAGCTTCGCGAAGCGGCAGCGTCGCCTCGCAGCCTGCTGATCCCGGTCGTTCTCACCGGGAAATGCTCGACCTGATGGCCGGCACCGGCCTTCGCCGGGGTTCACAGAGCGGCGGATGATAACTCTGGGCGCCTCAGGAAAAAATGAACCCGGCCTGGCAAAGTGTGCCAGGCTCGGCGAGCTACCCGGTCGACCGCCCTGCCGACTGAACTCCCACCAGTTTCGGGACTTAACACAGGCCGGCTCAAGTTTCCGACTTTAACGGTTCGATCAATTATGACGGTGGCGCGGCTGCGTTCTGCGCGGGCGTGCGCACTCGGAAAGCCGGTGCGGGTTCGTCTGACGACCCGTCGCGGCACCAGTTTTCGAGCCCCGGTCTCGTGACTGCGGCTCGAATGACCGACCGGACAGTCGCTGCGAGAGGCGGGACATGTACGAGCCATTTTTCGGATTCCATCGCCGTCCGTTTTCGACCGCACCGGATCCCGGCTGCTTTTTTGCCGGCGAGTCCGTCCGGGAAGTCCTTTCCGAGCTGACGACCTGCGTCGAGCGCGGTCAGGGAATCGCTCTGCTGACCGCTCCGGCGGGCATGGGCAAGTCGCTGCTCTGTCAGCGGCTGATCAGCAACCTGAAAGCCCAGTTCGCGACGATCTACCTGGGCAATGCGAACTTCCCGACGCGGCGGTCTCTGCTGCAGGCGATCCTGCTGGAACTCGGCGACGAGTACAGCCGCAGCGACGAGGCCGAACTGCGGCACACTCTGCAGAAGCGATTGCACGGACTGCGGCGTCAGTACGAAGCACTGCTGCTGGTCGTCGACGAAGCACATCTGTTCGAGGCCGAACTGCTCGAAGAAATCCGCACGCTGGCCGACATCGCCGCCGAAGGCCTGCCGCTGGTCCGCATCGTCCTGTCCGGGCAACTGGAACTCGAAGAGCGTCTGACCGACCGCCGCTTCGACGCCCTCAATCAGCGACTGGGCACGCACGTTTATCTGGGGCCGCTGACACAGAACGAGTCAGCCGAGTATCTGCATCACCGGATCGAGCAGGCAGGCGGCGACGCCGAGAACGTTTTCACCGAAGACGGCTTTTCGATCGTCGTCCGAGCCAGTGGCGGCGTGCCCCGCTGCCTGAACCAGCTCGCCGACCACAGCCTGCTGCTGGCATTTGCTGCGGACGAGAAACCAGTAAAAGAGAAGACCGTCCGCGACGCTCTCGACGACCTGAAACAACTGCCTCTGCACTGGAACGACGTCAGCGAACCGGTTTCGTCGAGCACGTTCGAAGCAGACGACAACTTTGACGAACCAGCCGACGACGATTTTACAGACACCACTGCGGAATTCGCGGCAGCTGACTCAGAGAATTTCGACGCGACGCATGAACTCGCAGGCGAAGGTGAATTCTTGGACAAAGGAGAAGTCGCCGACGAGGCCGCTGCCGCCACGTTTGGATTCGAAGCATCGGCGCCGACGGACGGTCCGCAGGATGCTTCGTCAGCAGGCGAAGTGGCCGAGTTTGAGAACGGCGAGTTTGATCTGCCGCCATCCAACGCAGCCGCACTGGCTGCCGCCGCTGACGTTTTTGATGAGACAGAAGAGTTCGGAGAGACTGCCGGCCAGAACTCGGATGCGGAAGCGACCGATTCACTCTCGCCAGCGGAAGAGTCGTCGTTCGAGGCTGCCTGGGAAGCAACTTACGACAGCGATGAGCAGCCCAGGTCGGAAGAGACCGCGACCTTTGAGTTCGCCGCAGAAGATCAGCCTGCAGAAGAAACCGGCGCCGCTCAACAGGCAGAAGACACCGAACAGCCGGAAGCGGGCGACCCATGGTTTGCCTGCGCAGAGCCAGAAGACGCAACACCGAGCAGCGACACGTCACCAGTCGAAGTGGCAGCCGGGTCGGAAGAGGTCTCTCCGGCCGCCGACACTGCCGTTCTCGAATTCGGTGCCGAACCAGACGCCGTCGACGATAGAGCAACGATCGAGACCGTTGAAACAGAGACGGTCGCCGTCGACGAGTGCGAGGCCAGCGAACAACAACCGGCCTCGCCGGAAGCATCAGGAGAGACATCCGTGGAAGCCGTGCTTTCTGCCACCACAGCGTTTACCGAGATCTTCATCGTCGACCATTACTCGGCACTTGAGGAACCGCTGTCCGCCGACATCGCATGGCCGAAGTCGGAGTACTTTCGACGGGAAGGCGATGCCCAGCCGACGATTGAAGCCGAAGCCGAGATTGACAGTGAACTGAGCGAGGTCACTGAGCAGCCTGAGTGTGAGCATCAAGCGGAACTACCAGATGACGTGGCGGAAGTCCTTTCGTCGGAAACCGATGACGATGCTGATGTCGCAACCGAGGCCGTCGTGGCAGAGGTCAATGCGGACGCTGAACCGAATTTCGAAGTGGAAGCCGAGTCAGAGCAGCCGTCGGTCTTCGAGTTCGCCGCGAATGACAGTTTCACGTTTGACGAAACCGCTCACGATGAAGCAAGTATCGAGGACGCGGCAAACGACACGCAGATCACGGGAGAAATCGCAGACGCGGAAGACGTGACTGACGAGGACACCGTCGATGATGACGGCGAAACGCGTCTCATGACGCCTCGCGAGTCGCTTGAAACCGTCTTCGAGTTCGGCGTGGACCCGCGTTCGGAAACAGACTTTGAATCGGACGGCGACTTCCAGGCGACGTTTGAGGAAGCGGAGTCGCTGCTCAGTGAATTCTCCACGTTCACCACCGCCAGCGATCAGACTGCGGCGGAAGCCGGAGAAGACACTCAGCCGGAGCCTGACGCGCAGGCAACGACCGGTGAGGAATCCGCCGATGACGAGGCTGTGGCCGAGAATAACGAGTCGGTTGCTGGCACTTCGCTCGACGAGCCGGTGAGAAAGATCGATCCCTCACAGTCCATCTCAACGATTGACGGGATGCTCGAAGAACTCAGCTACGACGCCGACGACGTCGGGCAGGCTGTTAATGACGCATCCGATGAGCCTGAGCGACCTTCAATCGAAATCGAATCCGAGCTGCTGCGGACGGTCGATCACTCTGCCGACCCGAAACGTGAGATCGAGGACGAGATCGGTGCGACGATGCTCGACATCTGCCTCGACACGCAGTCGGCCATTTACGAAATGACGCAGCAGCTTCGCGAGTCGTCCGCGGCTCGGGACGTCGTCGAAGAGCAGTCTGACGACGACCTGCCGCACATCGCCGATGTCGATCCGTCAGTGTTTGACGTCGTCGAACCGGAAGCCGAGGCGGAAGAAGTCAGCGAACCCGCTCAGCCGTCGTCTCAGACGCCAACGGCAGATCGTTCTCAGCCGCCGAAGAAGCGGGCATTCGGTTCGCTGTTCAGCGACCTTCGCCGCCGCCAGGAGTAGCCTGGCCGCCGTCGAGAGCCGCCTGCGAGAACATGACGATCGCCCCCAGAGCCGACAGCACGGCTGAGACCAGAAAGACCCAGGCACCGATTCCGGCTCCGTGAACGGTCAGGTCGCCGATCTTCTCGATCTCGACAAACAGCAGCAGCGCCAGCGGCGGGCCGATGAAGCCGCGCACTCCCGTCAGGAAAACGTGGATGCCGTTGTAGAGCGAAACGTGCTCGGGCTTCGCGAAGTACAGACTGCCGGTCAGCCAGTTGATTGCTCCGCCGCCGTTGCTCAATGCGTGAACGGCTCCGCCAGCGACCAGCCCCCAGAGTTGCCCCGTCAGGCCGCCGTACGCATACAGCGAAAACGCAATGACCTGCAGCACGTTGAAGATACCACGAGCGGCCATCGGCGTCTTGCGGTCCAGAAACCGCCCCCACAGTGGAGCGGTCATCACGAGCAGTATCACCGGCATCACGGCGGCGACAAAGCGGATCGTCGACGGCGATGCTCCGGCGTCACGCTCCATCACTCGCGGAACAAGAAACAGACCGATGTGATTCGCGATGCCGGCCAGTGCGAAGCCGAACTGGTAAACGACGAATCGACGATCCGAAAAGAATACGCGGCAGCCTTCGCGAAACGCTGCCCAGACAGACTCGCGCTCGGTGCGGTCGAACATCGTCTTTCTGGCGACCGGAATTCGTGAATAGAACCACGCGGCGGCGGCGAGCATGACGCCCATCAGGCAGAAGAGTGCCGCATACAGGTTTGGCATCAGAGCGAACCACCACCAACTGGTGATCGTGATCGTCAGGCCGGAGATCGCCGAGACCGCTCGAATCAGCCCGACGGCCGCGCTGCGGTGCGTGTCCGGATACAGCAGCCGGAACATGTTCATCTCAGCGACCTGCAGAAAGATCCGCAGGATGAACGTCGAACCGATGAGTACCGTAAACGCCGTTGGATCGCCGCCCGTAAACAGCGTTCCCAGTAAGGCGCCCGCGATAAGAACGTTCGGCACGATGACCAGCCGTCGCATCGGGATGACGCCGCCCAGTCGAGTCACGAACAGCCCGAACAGGCAGCTCCCGAAATAGAACGCGGCCAGCACGGCTTCGTGCCACACCTCGCCGTCGAGCACGGTTTCCAGCACGACCAGCGCGATCGGAAACAGCACCAGATGCACGCCGTTGCCGATGTTCGACAGCACGTCGAAGAACAGCGCCGGTCGACAGCGGGCGGGGAATCTCTGCAGGACGCGTCGCACTCGGGACCTCGGGCGAAAACAAAGAAAGCCCGCGACTCGCGTTGAGCCGCGGGCTCGATTGCCCGGTGAGTGTAGTGGTGTGGTGCGAGCCTGTCAGACGAGTGTCCGACGGTCCGTCAACATTCAGGCCGACTTGCGACCGCTTGCCGGTGCGGCCAGCGGCAGTCGAAGCGTGAACGTCGTTCCCTGACCAACCGTGCTTTCGACACGCATCCGGCCTTTGTGAGACTCGATGACGTCACGGCAGAACGACAGGCCGAGCCCCGTGCCGCCCTGGCCTCGTTCGTCGGCTTCCTTGGTCGTGTAGAACGGCTTGAAGATTTCCGGCAGCTTGTCGGCGGGGATTCCCGAGCCGGTATCGCGGACGGAGATCTCGCCCATCAGGCCGTCGTCGCTCATCGCGACTTTGACGAACAGCATGCCGCCGCCGTCCATCGCCTGCCGGGCGTTGACGACCAGATTCAGAACAACCTGCTGGACGTGCGAAACATTGACCTCGCACATTGGATGCGCGAGCACGTCGACCTGCAGTTTGACGCGATTCATCTGCAGGTCTTTTTCGCACAGGACCAGCACATCGCCAACGACCTGAGCAAGATCGAGTGCTTCCTTGCGATCGCCCTTCGAGCGAGCGTAGGCCAGCATCCCGGTCGTGATCTTCGCGGCCCGCTGCCCGGCTGAGAGAATCCGGTCAAAGCACTTCTCGCGAGTCGCCGCGTCCTTATGACGCAGGCCCATCTTCGCGTAGTTGATCGTCGTCGTAAGGATGTTGTTGAACTCGTGCGTGATCGACGACGCGAGCTGCCCCACGGAACTCATCTTCTGCGCGATCAGCAACTGCTGCTGCAGTTCTTCGACCTGTCGCTGAAGTTGTTCGATCTGCTGTTCCGGCGACGCAGACTGCTGTTCGGGCGCGACAGCCTGCGGCAAATCCCTCTGCGATGGCATCTCAACGTCCTGTTGATTCTCAGGTGGCAGCACGGTCGGGGAAGTGAAATCGACCGAGCGGCGACGCGAAACACGCCACCGTGAGAGAGCTATCGGACGTCCGACTGGCAGACTGAAGCGGTCGACCGTTCGGATCCGGGCAATCCGAAATTCCGGAACGGGCCGCAACTTCTGAACCGCTCACGAAGTCTGCACTCGCGCGAGGCATTCTTAACCAACAGCACGGTCGTACCGGTCAGGCAAAGTTTGCGGACGCCGGCATCGACACGGTCATCGTGGACGCCAGAGGCAACCGCATCCCCGACGAAGCGCAAAGCCCGGCAAAAGCGCCGAGAAACGGGATCCTGACCGAGGCTCGACGCTCAGACTGTCTCGCCCTGCACTGTCACGACGACGCGTCGCGAGCCGGCTCGATTGCGGTGCTCACACAGATAGATTCCCTGCCACGTGCCAAGGACCGGCCGACCGTTTCTGATAGGAACTGTCACGGAACTGCCGAGCATCGACGCCTTAACGTGTGCCGGCATGTCGTCGGGGCCTTCCATCGTGTGCCGGTACGGGAAGTCTTCCCGGGCGATCAGGTTGAAGGCCGTCTCGAGATCACGCGGGACGTCCGGGTCGGCGTTTTCATTGATCGACAGCGACGCCGAGGTATGCAGAAGGAAGACGTGCATCAACCCGATATTGATCTCCCGCAGTTCGGGGACCGCCGCGCAGACTTCGTCCGTAATCAGATGAAAGCCTCGGCGAAACGCCGGCAGCCGGATTTCCTGCTGGTACCAGGGCATGATCAATGTTCGATTACGGGTTCGGGATCTTTCGCCGGACTGTAGAAGGCCTCCCGGGATTCATCCAGCAGCGAGAGCCGACGAGCCTCCGTTCAGAGGAACGCGGCGCATGCGCCACAATCGGCATGACTGTTTTGAGTCGTGACCTGCATTGCCAGGAAGCCTCGGCAGGCGTCCGGTCAGCCATTCCCGTCAGGCAAACTGTCGAGAGGCAAAGCTCGCCCCCTGCCCAGGCCGCCAGAGACCCACTGACGTTCCTGACGCCCGAAAACTGACTGCTCACGGATACCTGTCTTCGATGTCTGACAGCAAATCGTTCAAACCTGACCTGAGAATCGTCGGCTGCGGCGTACTGATGGGAGCGGCGGATATCGTGCCTGGGGTTTCCGGCGGTACCGTTGCCCTCGTCCTCGGCATTTATCACCGCCTGGTGACGGCAATCAGCCACATCGATGCGACCGCTCTGAAGCTACTCTCGCAACGCCGGCTCAAAGACGCTGCCGAGCACATTGATCTTCGATTTCTGGTCGCCCTGGGACTTGGAATTGCGTCGGGCATCGGCGGGCTGGCGTTCCTGATGCACTACCTGCTCGAACACCAGTTGCAGTACACGTTCGCCGTCTTTTCCGGCCTGATTCTGGGCTCGGGAATTCTCGTCGGGCGTAGCATCCCGGAGTGGAATGGTCTGACGATCTTCAGCGCAGTCGCTGGCGTCGTGTTCGCCTGGTTCGTCGTCGGACTCGAAGCTCTGCAGAACCCGCCGGACACGTGCTGGTATCTGTTCCTGTGCGGCACGATCGGCATCTGTGCGATGATTCTGCCCGGAATCAGTGGCTCATTCATTCTGCTGATTCTGGGCCGCTACGACGACGTCACCGGCCTCGTCCGCTCGATGCTCAAGGGTGACCTGAGCCCCGAAACGCTGATCGCCGTCGCGGTCTTCGGAACCGGCTGCGTCTGCGGCCTGCTCGCATTCAGCCGAGTTCTCCGCTGGCTGCTCGGTCGGCACACCGCAGTCACTCTCGCGACTCTCTACGGCTTCATGCTCGGTTCACTACGTAAAATCTGGCCCTTCAAGCTCGACCTGACTCCCGACGAAACGAAATTCAAACTCAAGCAGTTCGAGAACCAGTTGCCTACGACGCTCGACGGCGAAACCGTGCTGACAGTCGCCCTCGCCCTGGTCGCTCTCACCGCCGTTGTCAGCCTCGAAGCAATCTCGCGCCGACGAAGGAAGAGTGCGGAGGCGTCTGCGTAACTCAACTGCAAAAGCACAGCGACTGCAGAGCAGTGCCCAGTGACGCGTCGATAGCGGCTGGCCTTTCGCAACAATCCGAGCAGCGTCGCAATCCCGTTACTTCCGAATCGACGAGCCGGGACCGTCGGTTGTGATGGGCTCATCGACGATCGGACGAGTTTCGTCCGTTCGGTGGGGCGCTGCCAATGTCTGCGTACGCTGACGAGTGTCGAACCGGAGCAGGTTGATGCGTGAACTTTCGGGACGCGCCAGAGTCGAACGTGGCGACGCGTCTTCCTGACCGCTCATCGGCAACAGGTTGATCAGCGCGTCGAGATTAACGTCGGGCTGCCCGTTTGCCGCTGAACGGTTCTGACCGAGCGAACTGCTGGCAGCGTTTGGAGTCGCCGGACCGCTTCCCTGGTCGGCGGCTCGGATCGAACCCTGCAGACGCTGAGACATGGGACGCGTGGCCGAAATGCCGTCAGGTGCAGCATCCACAAACGGAGGGGTTACATCGTCATAGGGGATCGTCGGAACGAATGCAGTCTGCGGCAGCGCAAGCGGCGACAGTCCAGACTCTGCGGTACCGACATTGGCCTGTGGCGCTGGCGACTGACCTGGAGTGCTCCCCGCGGAATTCTCATCAGTCGGCAACGTGAAGCCGAAGTCGGACCGGGAATCGAGCGTTCGCCACGGGCCGCCGAATGACTGGGGGTCCCATTCGGCGTGAGTCCGGCAGACGTCGGGGGCGCGTTGGTTTCGATCCAGCTCTTCGCGACCGTGCCGGTCAGCGGCGAGTTCTCTCGGTTTCGGGTCGGCGACGACCGACACAATTTCCGGCGTGATAAAGACCAGCAATTCGCTGTCGCGGAACGACTCCTGCTTGTAGCGGAACAGCTTGCCGACGTACTTGACGTCTTTCAGATATGGAATGCCGCTGCGGTTGTTGATCCGCGTCCGTTGCCGCAGGCCGCCGAGGACGAAGGTCTCGCCGTTTGTCACACGGACGGTCGTCTTTGCCTCGCGGCGATCGATGATCGGCTGCTCGTCGTTTTCCGTGAAGCCAGTCAGCACGCTGAACTGCGGGTTGACCAGCATCGAAATTGTGCCGTCACGCGCGATGTGCGGCGTGACTTCGAGCGAAACGCCAGCTTCGCGAAACGCGGTCGTCCCGATCGAACCGCCCTGCAGTCCCTGCGTCAGTTGCTGATACGGAACTTCGGTGACGATCGAGATCTTCGCGGGCTCGTGATTCGTCACGACAACGTTTGGATCGGCAAGCAACCGCGATTCGTTGGACTGCTGCAGGGCGTTGATGACGGCGCTGATATCGACGTTCGTACCCAGCGACATCAGCGAGAGGGCTCCGTTGTGAACGCCCATCGCCGGAGCGGCGGCGGTGATCGTATCGAGCAGCAGTTGATTCCGCGGTGAGCCGTCTGTGCGGCGCCCATTACCGAAGCCGGCCGCTCGCCAGTTGACGCCCAGGCGGTCGACGTCGTCGAGCGAGCAGTCGTAAATCATCGCCCAGATGCGTACCTGCGGACGCGGCTGGTCGAGTGCGGTGACGGCTTCCTCGATGACGTCAAGAATCGACGCCGCTTCAGCCACGATGACCTGGTCTTCTTTTTCAAGGACCGCAACGCGACCGTTGCGGGAGATCAGGCTTTCGATCGCAGGCAACAGGGTCTGCACCTTGACGAACTGCGGTCGGAAGACGCGGACATCAAGTTCAACCGTGCCGTTCGACTCGCTGGCAAATGTGTCGGCACTTGAAGCCGCTTCGACCACTGGCCGCGACATCCGTCCGGCGGCGAGATCGAGTTCCTGAAGGCGCGAACGGATCAGTTCCATCCGGTCGGGGTAGTCGAGCACCATGATGCTTTGCGACGACGGCAGCGGCAGTGCTTTTCCCTGGCCGGACAGCAGCAGATCGACAACCTCGATCAGTTCATCCGGATCGGCGTGCTCCAGCCTGATGATCTCCGGGTTGAATAGCGGCTTCAGCGCACTCAACTCTTTGAGTGGCAGAATGACGATGCTCCGCCCAACGATCTGGTAACCGTAACCGCGGCTGAGCAGCAGCGAATCGAGAATCTCGCGCAGCGAGGCTCCGGTAAACGTAGCGTTGACCTGACCCTCGACGTCGTCCGCGATCACCATGCCGATTTTCCACTGCTCGCGCAGCACGAACAGGGCTTCGACGATCGTCACGTCGCGCAGAGTCAGATTGCCTCGGCGTTCCAGGATGCCGGACAGTTCTGCATCGGGCAGTGTTGTCGACAGCGCCCTGGTTGTCGGAGACGCCGTCGGTCGTGCCTGACGTTGGGGCTGCACGTTCTGAGCGGATGCGAGGCCGGGCCGCAGAATCAGCACGCATATGTAGACAAGGAGCAACGTCAGACAACGGCGAACCGGGTCCGATTGCCGGCGTCTGCTGCTGGTCGTGGATGATTGAGGCCCCACCATCCCACCTCCGTGCGGGAAATTGCTCCGGTTACTGTTCGACGTCGGACTTGCGGATCAGATTCATCAGCACCAGGTTCAGATCGAGTGACACGGTGGAAGCCGTGCCGTCAATCCGTCTGACCGAAACGCCCGATGAGTGAGCCAGCACGTCAGTCGTGTGCAGCTCATCGAGCAACTTGTTGACATGACTCAGTTCGCCTTCGACCGAGATCGTCAGTTCCCGGTTTTCCAGCAGCCACGGAGTTTCGCCCTCCGCGTCAACGGGCGGACGATCTTCCAGGGGGTTGTCATTTTCGTTCATCCAGGGACGATAGACGGGCTCGCCGACGTGAATCCGACGCATCCGGCAGCCGTTGTGCCGCACACAATCGGTCACCCAGTTGCGGTAGTCGGTTAGCTCGTCCTCGGTCACGCTGCAGGCTTCCAGGTGTTCCAGCCTCAGTCGCTGTTCTTCCAGTCGCTGCTGCCAGTCACTCCTCTCCGCGATGAGTTGTCTTGCAGAGTCAAGCTGTTCCGAAAGCTCCGCATAGCGCGATCGTTCCTGACTAAACGAATCGACGGCTGGGAGCAGAAACAGGAGTCCCGACAGCAAAGTACCGGTCGTGACGATCCAGCGGCGTTTCGGATGAGTGATAAACCTGTCGATGCTCGAGTAATCCATTGCAGCAGACTCCTCCCCGGAGGGATTTCACGGCCCGTCATCGGGCCTTTGACTTATTGTCGATCGCTCGCGTCCGAGACATCCAGCTCCCGCCAGGCAATGCGGCGCGGTGACTGTTCGGAGCCCGGTCTCGCCAATCGCCATGAGTGCGGGAGGCCGTCTGCCTCAACGAGCGCTTCCTCACCAGTTGCCGCTCGGACGGAGAACGAGGTTGCGGAGCCGCTGCTGACGGACGTAGGCCGGGTTGCCTCCAACGCAACGTTCCAGAGCTGCGGGACGTCACGCAGGTGTCGGATAAAGTCGAAGACGCCGTCCTCGGACAGGCTGGTTCCTGAGATCGTGATTTCGCCGTTCGAATCGACGGCGAACGATTCCATCCATACGCCGCGCGGCATACTCTGCCCGACCTGTTTGAGCAGCCGCTGCCACGGTGCGATACCGGCATGAGTTGCGATTGTTTCGAGATGCGTCAGCGTCGTCCGGGCCGAGCGGGCTTCCATTTCCAGGTGCTCAACTTCGGCGACGTCTTCATCCAGCTGCGCAAGGTCGTTCTGCAGTTCGTCCGACAGGTACGTCTCCCCGCTGGTTGTCAGGCTCAGCAGAAGTGCCGCCGCCATCGGGACCAGCATTGGCCAGCCAAACTTCAGCAGCCTCTTGAGAGTCGGTTTTTTCTGCAGGCCGCGGAGGGGTTCGAGCAGGTTTGGATACTCATTCTCGCCCGCCTCGCCGGTCTGTTCGAGCAGTGTGCCCAGGCCCGCTGTCAGAGCCGCGTCGTGCTTAGCGTCCTCGGCAATCTGCCAGTCGCACGAAACAAGCGACGGCTCCAGCAGCCGGAGTTCAATCGTGTCTGTTCCGCAGAGTTCGGCGAACTGCTCGCACAGCCGGATGACGTCGTCCGATTCTCCGCAGACATAGACTCGCGTGACCGGAACATTGCTCCGCAGCAACCGGTTGATGTAGCG
This sequence comes from Planctomycetota bacterium, assembly GCA_029977045.1. Taxonomy (GTDB): domain Bacteria; phylum Planctomycetota; class Planctomycetia; order Planctomycetales; family Planctomycetaceae; genus JAPOLP01. The sequence goes on along the minus strand of JAPOLP010000044.1, from coordinate 676 downwards.
CTGCAGCCGCTTCGTGTGCTGGCTGACGATCAGTCCAATGTCCTCGCGAGACTGAGCCCCTGACGGGCGATAGTCCAGCAGCAACTGTCCGCGATACGAGATCCCGACGTCGACGCCGGAGTCCACCAGGTCGACCAGAATGACGGGAGCGTCCTGGTCATCTCCCGTGTGATTGATCATCCGGCACAGCGCTGCCAGTGAGTGCTCGATCCGCTCGATCTTCAGTTTGGCGGCGGTGAAGACGCGATCGAGCGTGTCGAGCACGTTTTGATTCGCGACCGTCACCCAAACTCGTTTCTGCCGGGCGTCGATAGCGGTTTCGCTGACGGCCGCCAGCTTCTCGCCAACTCCCAGCGAGATGTAGCCGCTGCTGCGGTCAGTCAGGTCCTTGAGTTCGTCGCGGACCTGATTGTTGTCACCGGCGATGACTCGCGTCACGCAGTAGTCGTTGCTGAGCGACACGACAACGGGGACGCCCTGCAGCTTCTCCTCGGTAGCCAGCGTCGACAGTGCATTGCTGAGGTTCTGAAACCCCACCTCGCTGGTGAGTGTTTCCTGATCCTTTCGCCACTCGACATGCCGGTGCCGAACGCGCGCATTGCTGCCGTCGGACGACCGTTCGAGCACCAGCAATGTCAGCTCGTGCTCATTGATGCCGACCGTGACGAATCGCTCT
>JAPOLP010000892.1 GCA_029977045.1 Planctomycetota bacterium | reverse complement strand
TCGTCAATTCGCAGCGGTGGAGCTGGGATCCTCGCGGTCCTGCCGAGAAGTCCGACCTGATGGCGTTGTACGAGAACGATGGGGCGGGAAAGTTCAAAGACGTGACCGCCGAGTCTGGACTCGACGTTTCACTGTACGGGATGGGGGCTGCCGTTGCGGATTACGACGGAGACGGTCGACGCGACGTGTTCCTCTCGGCGGTCGGTTCCAACCGACTGTTTCACAACGAAGGCGATGGAAGGTTTTCTGACGTGACCGAGTCAGCTGGCGTCGCGGGCGATTCTGGCGAGTGGAGTACCAGTTGCGGGTGGTTCGACTTCGATCGCGACGGCGACCTCGACCTTTTTGTCTGCAACTACGTGAAGTGGACTCGCGAGTTCGACGAGGTGCAGAACTTTCAGCTCACTGGCGGTGGCGAGGCTTATGGCCGACCGCAGAACTTCGAGGGTACGTTTCCCTATCTCTACCGCAACGATGGCGGTGGGAAGTTCACGGAGATCGGCGAGCAGGCCGGATTGCACGTCCGGAATCCGGCGACCAGTGTCGCCCTGGCCAAGTCGCTGGGTGCAACGTTCGCTGATTTCGATGGCGACGGCTGGCTCGACATCGTTGTCGCCAACGACACCGTGCAGAACCTGATGTTCCGCAACCAGCAGAACGGACAGTTTGAAGAGATGGGAGCGATCGCGGGCGTCGCGTTCGACATGAACGGCGCAGCTCGCGGAGCGATGGGTATCGACGCCGCCCGGTTCCGTAACAACGACGCTGTCGGCATTGCCATCGGAAACTTCTCGAACGAAATGACCGCGTTGTACGTCTCGTCGGGAAGCCAGATGCAGTTTATGGACGAGGCCGTTTCGACGGGGCTCGGACCGAACACGCGGCTCGAACTGACGTTCGGCGTGCTGTACGTCGACTGCGATCTCGACGGGCGGCTCGATCTGTTCTGCTCGAACGGGCACCTCGAAGAGGACATCAATCGAGTCCAGCCCAGCCAGCATTACGAGCAACCACAGCAGCTGTTCTGGAACTGCGGACCGCAGTCCGACACCGAGTTTATGCCCGTGCCGGAAGACAAGTGCGGCCCTGACCTGCTGCAGCCCATGGTCGGCCGCGGCGCCGCCTGCGCAGACATCGACAACGATGGTGATCAGGACATCCTTGTGACCGCCGTTGGTCGATCGCCGCGTCTGCTGCGGAACGACCAGAAACTCGGCCACCACTGGCTGAAGTTCAAGCTCGTCGGGAAGGGAGCAAACCGCGACGCCATCGGGGCGACGATCGAGGTCAAACTTGCCGGTCGAACGCTGCGTCGCGGCGTCATGCCGACTCGCAGCTACCTGTCGCAGAGCGAACTGCCGGTCGTGTTCGGACTCGGTGAAGGCGCAACTGTTGAATCCGTCAGCGTCACCTGGCCGGACGGTTCGACTCAGCCGCTGAATAACCCCGAAGTTGATCGGCAAATCGTCGTCGAGCAGGCTGCCGAGTAGCGTCCCCTCACCGTGCCGGTATTCGGCAATCCCTCAGGAGCGTCAGCGTGAGCCGCGAAACCAATGACCGAATTGCGTGGACGTGCCCCGAGTGCGAGCGGACCTATCGCATTCCAAAGTCGAGACCTCGCCCGGCACGCTGCACCAAATGCGAGGAAAAGAAGAAGCGCGGCAGCGAGGACAGCGACATCGAATTCGCCGCTCTTCCGTCAACGGCTGCGTCTCGCCCAACGTCGGCCTCGTCAGAGCCGGAGTCTCCCGTTGCGGTCGACCATTCTCGCGCCGAACGGTCTGCCGACGTCACTGCAACACAGCCTGATGGTCCAACTCGCGAGCAGTTCGACCAGATGATCGCCCATCTGGAATCGATTAATCGGACGATGAAGCTGTTTCGTCGGTTTCTCTGGGCGATCGGAATTGTTGCGTTGCTGAACGTGCTACTGGTTGGCGCAAGCCTGATTTACGGGATGTCGATGCTGGGATCGATCTCGTCGCTGTTCTCCGGAAGTGGAGCGCTTGGCGGTAATGATGCAGGACAGGATCTGAATCTCAACGACCCGCGTGCTTTGGAGAATCTGCCGCCCGAGGTCCGCAAAAACCTGGAAGCCGTTGAGAATTACTCCGATGCGCTCAACGGGCTGCTTGAAGAAGCACGATAGGACGTCCGGATCCTGCAACTTGAGCAGAGGCCGGACGGCTCGTCCCGTTCCGCTACTTCGGTTCTGCGTTACTGCTTCTTGTATTTGTGCTCCGTGTGGCAGTGCTTGCAGGAGGCGGTCACACCTTCGACTCCAGCCAGAGCGGCTGGTGCGTTTTTCGCGTCGACCTGTTTGAGGATTTCAACGGTTGCCTTTTCGAGCATGACGCAGCCGTCGGACCAGACTTTGTCCGGGCAGCGACCGTCGTCCATCATCAGGTAAGCGGACTCGTTGAGCAGGGCGGCGCTGGTGGCGATGGATTTCCAGGCGTCGTCGTCCTTCGGTCCGGCTTCGAGGCCTTCCTTCAGGATAGTGAGCTGCGGCTTGATCAGACCGGCCATCATCTGACTGGTCGTCAGCGGACGCGTCCGACCCTTCTTCTGTGCGTTGCCGGGCAGGGCAAGTGAAGCGACGACAGCACAAGCGACCAGAACGAGTGTCAGGCGAATTCTCATCAGGTTCCTCTCGGGTTAGCGGTCCATCAGCGGAGTTCGATACAGTGGCAGGTTGAAACAGTGGCGGGATCATAGGGAGCCGGGGCGGCTGCTCCAGTCAGTCTCGTCGCGATTCACTGGCGATCTGCTCGCGGGCACCGTAGTTCCCGGATGGCGATCTCCAGCCGAGATCTGGCCGATCGAGGCCTGGCCGCCGAAATCTCAGAAAACTCAAAAATAATCGTTCCGGCGAGCGCGTCGATCTCGCACAGCCAGTCTTTCAGACGCCGCTGGCCGCCTGTCAGGCGAAGGATTCAGAACTCAAGTGTCTCCTGCTGACGGCCAAGAACAGATTTCGCCAGAGGATGTCGCGATCCTGTATCGCGAACATCGCGAGGCTCTTCGGCGGCTGGTCAACGGGATTCTGAGGGACCAGGGACTGGCGGATGAGGTGCTCCAGACGGTGTTTGGGCGGCTCATCGAGAAGGCGGATTCGATTCGCGACGACGTGCGGGGCTGGTTGTTTCGCGTCG
>JAPOLP010000207.1 GCA_029977045.1 Planctomycetota bacterium | reverse complement strand
TTTGACGAAGTCCGCCGCCGAGCAGTACTGTAAAGACACTCTCGCACCTGTCTTTCAGCAACGTCTTGCCTGGAGTTCTTCGATGCTTCGTTCACTCGTGCTTTGCGTTGTTGCGACATGGACTGCTTCGGCTTCGGCCGATCCGTTGTTTCAGACGCTCCCGAAAGAAGGAACCGGCGCGAAGTTTCATATCAACCTGCTGCTCAACGGCGACGAGCAGGTGCGAACCTGGCAGATCTATTCGACTGGCGTTCGGCAGCATGAAGGAAAGCCAGCTCGCTGGATTGAGCTTCACGGCGAAGCATTCAACGGCTTTCCCATTAAGTACAAGCTGCTGATCCCGGAAACTGAATTCGGCAAGGGCAAACATCCGATTGAGAAGACCGTAGAAGCGTGGCGGCGCTTTGGTGACGGAGCTCCAGAAAAGATCGACGATTTCAGGAACGCTGACCTGTTTCTCTACACGCTGCTTAGCGGTCCGGGCGACGACGTCACAAAGCTCGACACGACAGAAAAGGTCCAATGGCAGAAAGGGGCCTTCGACTGCGACGTGCTGGAAGGTTCCAGCCGGGTGACACTTGGAGCACTCGACGTGTCGATCAAACATCGCAGCCTCTACAGCGACAAGGCTCCGTTTCGTTTCGCAGGAACAAAGCAGGACTTCGAGATTACGGTGAACGGCAAAACCGACAAGGCCCACCTCGAAGCCGTGCTCGTCGAGGTTCTAGACCAGCAGCCGACCGCGTTTCCCGACGTGAAATGATTTTCGATCGACTCTCCTGATCGGCTATCAACTCGGACAGAAGACGTGCAACTCAGTGCGGTTCACGCTTCCCTGTTGATGCGTGCCTCACTTCATCCACTTCACGCGTAAGCTGGAATTCGTCGAGCAGCCAGTCCGAGATCAGGTCGGCAGCGACGGCATGTCCTGCTTCGTTCCAGTGGCCAATGCCAACTTCGCAGTTTTCAAAGCCGTGAAACCAGACATTGGTCTCGTCCGCTCGTCGCTGCATTTCGGGGGCAAGCGCAAGAATGTCGATTTCTTCCTCTCGGCACATCTGACGGAGCCGGCGATCCGGATAGAACAGATTGTCGATCTCGACCGAGTCACACAGTGTGTCACGGTAAGTCTCGTCAGGATGCACCTGGCACGGGTTTGAGAGAACGACGACCCGCAGTTCTGCCCCATCCTGCTCAACTTCGTCGCGCAGCTTCGCAATCAGCCGTTCGGTAACCCGCCAGGCCCGCTTCCAGACAGAGTCCGCGGGTTCCAGATACAGCTCGTGCTCGACCCAGCAGGACTTCTTCAGGCCTGCATCGAACAGACGCTGGTGCAGGCGTCCCTGATGATGTGCCCGCTTGCCGTCGAGCAGACAACCGACGCGGTGAATTACCTGCACGGCCCGCGAGTGAGCAGACAGTTTCTGCAGGGCGTGGCGACTACGAACCTTAACGTTCGTGCGGAAGGTTTCATCGAGCACGAGTCGACCGTTTTGCAGATTGAAATAGGGACGTTTGGCCGCCCCTTGAAGAGCACGGCAGTTGTTGACGATGTCATTTCCCGTGAACACTGCCAGCAGGACAACGTCGGGATCAAAGTCGCGGACAACGTGCCGATACGTCATGAGTTCCTGAGCGGTTCCGTAACCACGAACGCCGAAATTCATCACGTCGACATTGGACCCCGCCGTTGCAGCATCGAGTCGATCTTCAAGCAACTCGGTAAATCGCTCGTCTTCGTCGACTTCATGTGCGGCCACGAACGAATCTCCCAGCACGGCGACGCGAACAGTGTCGACATCAGCTTCCACCGCCCAGTTCTCGTCCCGAAAGCCAAATCGGTTGATACGGACCTCTGATTCGCCTTCTGTGTCGTGCTTCCAGACTGCATTCGGCACGTAGGCAAATCCTCGATTGCGATCCCAACGCGTGTGTGACGGAAACGCGACGCCCGCCAGACGCAATCCGATTTCCACGAAAATGAGACTGAGCAGCAGGCTGCAACCGGCAAGACACAGTTTCAGTTTAAGATGACGTCGTGAGGTGGGTTCTGACTTGGCGCGCAGACGTGCTCGGACAGTCACAGTAGCGGCTCCTTCCATTACGTGACGTGGCGATTGGTGAGACGAGTTCTTGTGGGGGAGGGCGAAGAGATTCGCAAGGACAGGTACGAGGCGGCTGGACGCAACGGGAAGTGATGAAGTGAAGTGACATTCCCGTTGCCAATGAGGTCCGGCACGCTAGAGAGATTTCCGAGGTACCTCAACAGCCATTTGCAGATGACGAGCAACGGGGAGTTCGGGGCAAGCGGGGAAAGCACTTTCATCCAGATTGCAGCGGAGATCCGCTCTGATTGGTAATTCTCAGCGACTCCCGATACGACTTCCCGCTGGCGTCACTCACCTGGTTCAACGCTGCAGATTGAGGATTCGGAATGAAGATCACGCGAGTAGATGTGCTGCCGTTGACCGGCGGGACTGTTGACGGTGGCTGGCCGCAGGGGCATGAGCCTCAGGAAAACCTGCACACGCTCGTTGAGGTGCATACCGACGAAGGTATCTCGGGCGTCGGCAGTTGCTTCACGTCGGGCAAGCTGGTGCAGGGAGCCGTCGAACTGCTGTGGCCGCTAATGAAAGGCGAGTCCGGCGTCGAACCCGAACGAGTCAGCGAGAAGCTGCGGGCGTCGTCGTTCTGGCAGGGACGAGGCGGCGCGGTCGAGCACGCGATCTCGGGAATCGACATCGCGCTGTGGGATATCATGGGCAAGGCCTGCGGGCAGCCGGTCTCACGGCTGCTCGGTGGCAACTATCGCAACCGCATTCGACCGTACGGTTCGATTCTGTTCGACGAACCGGACGTCCTGCGAACCCGCCTCGAAGATACGGTCGGTCGCGGTTTCAAATCGATCAAGCTGGGCTGGCGACCGTTCGGGCGTCGCGATCGCAAATTCGACGAACTGCTGGTTCGCACGGCGCGAGAGACGGTCGGCGAAGAAATCGAACTGATGGTCGACGCGGGCGGCAGCGAGCAGTTCTGGCCGCATGGTCTCAACTGGGCACGCGAGACCGCGAAGATGCTCGCCGATTACGACATCGTCTGGTTTGAGGAACCGCTACCTCCGGACGACCTCGCCGGCTTCATCGAACTGACAAAGCAGTCGCCAGTTCCGATCTCAGGGGGCGAGGTGCTGACCCGGCGTCAGGCGTTTCAGCCGTGGATCGAGCAGCGAGCTTTCGACATCGTCCAGCCCGACGCGACAAAGAATGGCGGCCTCAGCGAATCGCGACGCATCGCCTGGATGGCGTACGACCACAACGTGCAATTCGTCTCGCACGGCTGGAACACGGCGATCGGAGTCGCCGCCGACCTGCAGCTTGCGGCGGCAATCCCCGTCGCACGGTACGTCGAGTACCTGACGCCGTGCGTCTACATCGAGAATCTGACGACCGAGCCGTTTGTCATCGACGACGAGGGCTATCTTGAGATCCCGGACCGACCAGGCCTCGGCGTTGAACTCGACCGCGAACGCCTGAAGTCGTTCGTCGCGGGAGCCTGAGATGTCGAGCGGCCAGCTACTGTGTCAGGCGACTGGACTGGGCGGTTGACTGGGCGTTGCCGTCAGCGGCACGAATCGATGACCAGTCGGCGGTTGAACCGTCGGTGGATGCATTCGGCTGCCTTCTCGATCGAGAATCAAGAGCCGCAACAGAATAGTGCCCGGCAGTTCCGGTCGTCCGATCAACGTCGATGACGTCGTAGAGAGTTTCCTGGACAACGCGAGCTGGCCGCGAGTCAATGTTCTGCTCACCGCTCAACAGGGTTTCGACGCTCGGCAATGAGCCCTGGCCGGCGGAGCGACGTACTGACGACTGGCTCGCGCTTGCGGTCCGCTGTGATCGCAACGTGCCGGAACTGGTTGATGATGTGCTCCGCGATTTCCACGGCGGAGCTACCATCTGCGACGCAGGACGCTGCTGACTGTTGGCTCGTGGCGCCCGATTTCCCGTTGGCGTCTGCATCGTTCGCCACTCGTTGCCTCGCTGCGGAGCAACCGAACGATAGGTCTTTGACGGATCACTCAGCGGTTTCCAGTCGGGAACACTGTATTCGGCTTCTGGCGCGGCTGATCGCACCGGGGTGCTCACCGGTTCAAATTGCTCAGCCTCTCTTCCTCGAACTGACGTGCTGCTCGTGCTTGAGGATCGCGGCGTCAATTCCTGAACCTGCCGATTGACTCGTTCTGCAGAGGTTCGAGTCACTCGGTCTTCCTCGAACACCGGTCCTGTCGGCAGGTTTCGATCAACGCGGGATTGCGTACTGGGAAGCTGCGGTTTGCCATCGCGAATCGACGGCAACACCTGAAAGTCAGCGTACGGGTCAGGGGCAGCCTGAAGCTGAGTGACGCCGGGGTCGGCCGGCGATGATGTCGCTGGTCGAGTTCCGGACTCTGGAAGCGGCAAGGTACCTGGATCGAAGACTTCGATGGCTGCATCTGCCGGCGCCTCGCGCTCCGGAACAGCTTTCGTCGGACGCGGAGAGTCTGCCGGGTTACCACCACGGTCGGCAGGGTTCGGCAGAGTCAGACTCTTTGGGGCCGAATCCGCGTTCGGCAGCGGAATGTACTCGCTGTAGTCCGTCTCTGGCTGCGACTGGCGAGGTGCTGATGTGAACGGAGGCGACTCGAACGTCGGACCTGGGTCGGTGAGACGCGACGACGATCCCGATGGCGAATTCGGAGAACTGTCTGTTACTGGCGATCGACCATCAGGCAGCGGGGAGTAGCCGGTTCCGGGCAGCAGGCCACGAATCGGGTCTTCAACCGGCCCTCGATACTGATTGGACTGCTGACGCTCTTCGCGAAACGTATCCAGCGCCGCACCTGATGGCACGTCGCCAGGCCGAGACGGAGTCGGCACATCGATCGAGCGAACGTCCGGAGCGAAAGGTGCCTGCTCTGGAGGAAGCAATTGATCCTGTTGCGGGGCGGCTGGTGAGACGGACACACCGGGAGGCGGATCAGAAAGGATTGGCGGAAGATGCTCTCCGCCTGTTGACGGACCGACGTGGTACGGCGTCGATTCGATGATAACCCGCGATCCGTCGTGCGGTTCCGCGGGTATCGTCGAGTACGGCATTCCGTCGAGCGGTGAGTAACCACCGCCGGGCACGTGTACCGGCACCGCCTGCGTCTCACAGCACGTTCCCCAGGGACGCCAGGAAGTCCGGGAATACCCGAACGAGCAATCGCCGCACGGGACTCGTTTGGGAAGTTCGCAGCGGTCCTTCTCAAACAGCCCGGCGAGCAGGCCGGACTGGCTGCCACCGAACGTCGCCAGAGCAACTGCTCCAGTCGCCAGTGCTGCGACCGACCGTCGTTTCATCCATTGAGTTTTCATGACGTCCCCATCCATGGGTTGGTCGAAATGTTGACGAGGAAACGTAGCTGAATATCAGCGTGAACGACCGCCAGAACTCGACGAAGGCAGCGAAGCCGCCGGACTGACGGCACCTGTTCCTGACGCCGGTGTGAATCCCGCGGAAGCCTGCTGCTGTGGTGCCGAACTGCCGCTCGTCTGACCGAACGGCTGGTACCAGACACCGGTGTTGCCAAACCAGGCCGAGTGCCCGGTCATACCGAGTCGTGAATTGCCGCCAACTGCCGCTCGCTGAGCATCGGTCAGATTCCCCTGCGGGCCTCGCAGGTCGCTCATAAAACGGACCTGGTGGCCGCTTTGAGAGAGTCGTGACCCTGCAGCTTCACGGCGAGAGTCCTGCAGCTGCCGATCAACGATTCCCAGACTCGACTGGAACTGCTGGTTGGCTGCGCGGAACTCGACCTCCGGGCGCACCAGGCCGTAGTAGTTGAACATGGTCGAGTTGCCGCTCCGCAACAGGTTGAGATACGGGCTGAAGGTGGGCCGGCTGGTCGGACCGATGCCCCCTGTCCGACCGTAGTTGCTGAACGACCGGGACTGCAGATACGGAAGCTGAGCCGTCGCGTCACTGGCCGCCAGGCCGAAACTGAAAGCGATCATGCAGATCAGAAGTCGTGTCATGTCATTCCCTGCCTAAGGGCGATGCGTCGGAGTTCACTCAGGCCGCGAGTGTTATGGGGAACCCCCGCCACCGCCGCCGGTAAACCGATGCCCGAACTGGACGGCTCGAACGGTCCCGTGCCCCAGCAGAACGAACCCGAGAATTCGTTCGAGCGGTGCTGTGATCTTGGCGACGGCTGTGTCGAACGTGATCAGATCGTCGGCCTGCACATAGATGCGATCGCCTGGCAGAACCTGGTAGTTCGTTGCTGTCTGGGCGCCCTGCACGATGCCGTTCCAGTCGACTTCCAGCGTCTGCTGATATCCGACGTTCGCCGGAGCTGGCCGGGCAATCCAGATATGCTTTTTCGAAGCGACCGACGGCAGTCCGTTAATCTGCGACAGCGCGTCGAGCACGGTTTCGTTGCCGGTCACCGGGAAGCGGAAGACCTGTTCGCCGGCTCCGCCACCGTCGGTCACGATGTAGTAGACCTTGCTGTTGTAGGCGAGCACGTCGAGCGATACTTCGGGCGAATACAGATGCTCGGCCAGATGCCGTTCGATCGACAGCTTCGCTTCGCTGAGCGACTGACCGGCCACGTACACGCTGCCATAAACGCCGAGTGCCACGGTGCCATCCGGACGAACCAGATGCTCGCCGGCAATGTGCTGTCGTGCGTCGTCAGTGACCGCACGCAGAAAGACTCGCGGGTTACGAAGCGTCTGGCGGAGGTGGAGTTCAACGAGCCGCTGAGCTTCCGACATGCTCAAGCCGCGAACCGGCACCGAACCATACTCCGGGCCGAAGTTCAGCGAGCCGTCTGTTTGAATACGGAACGTGCCGTCGATCGACTTGAAGGACTGAGCGACTCCATCGTCGAACTGGTCAATCGGCAGTGTGTTCGCAACGCGGACTTCAACGAGTTCGCCAGCACGCAATGGAGCTTCCGGCGGACGCAGGCTGTTCGTGACTTCGATCAGCAGAATGTCCGGCGGCTCGACGACGTAATCCGGCAGCGAGACCTTCTTCAGTTCCCGCGGCAGCGAGTAATCGCACTGCTGACAATCACTGCCGCTCTGGCACGAACTGCACGCTCCGCAGCGGCATCCGTTGCAGCCTCGTGCCGAGCAGTTTCCGTCTCCGCAGTTGCCGCAGCGACCATCGCGGTTGCAGTCCTTGCCGCAGCGTTTTTCGCACGAGCCCGATGGACCACAGTTCGCGCCGCAGCGACCAGGCAGTTCGCAGGCCTGCGTCACTGTGCCGTCAATGGTCACTGCGCCGTCGATGACAGTTGGGCTCGCAGCAATCGAGCAGCCGTCGCTGGTGCAGCCAGCACCGCAACTTTCCGGCACGGTTAGCGAGTTCGAGTGCGGCGCCGTCTGACAGCCAGCCAGAGCAGCACACAAACTGAAACTGAGGCACCACATCAGGCGGCCGGTCAGCACGCTGGAATCCATTCCCGCACGCATGGGCTCATCCATTCTGAGTTCGAGTCATCGTCGCCGCGCCAACGGAAATACGCGCAGCCCCGGTATCTCAGGTGAGACCCAGGCACGATCAACCATCGGCGTGTGGCAGGGCTGCTCTTTGTGCCGGTCGTAACGACTGTGCCATCGTCGTCAGAGTTCTGCCTGTTGTTCCGGTTGGCGTACGGTTTCCGATCGCGGAAGCCAGGCAAGTTGCGGCAAGTTTACCGGTCGCCGCTACTCCGGTGTTTCACGCTCCGGCTCGCGTTCGCGACCGGGAATCTCCCGGAACAGTCGGACGCCGCCGAGCAGAACAACGAAGCCGGTCAGCGCGATTCCGGCGAGTATCGCCAGACCCAGCGCGTCGCCAAAGAGCCGGCGGACGGAGAAGACGTCGGCCACTTCCAGCGTCCAGAGCGAGCGCCAGCCTAGCAGCGTCAGGACAGCTCCCGCAGCAAGATAAGGCCCGTACGGAATGTACGACTTGTTGGTCAGAGTCCGGGCCGACAGCCCGAACACGACTCCGCACAGCGGCGAGAGCAGAAAGACCAGCAGAGTCGCCTGCCAGCCCAGGAAGCTGCCGATCATCGCCATCAGCGTGACGTCGCCGAGCCCCAGAGCTTCCTGGCCAAGAATCAGCGAAGACAGTCGCTGCACCAGCAGAGTGATGCCGCCTCCGGCCAGAATTCCGCAGACGCTCCAGGCCAGCCCGTGCAGATGCCGATGCTCGGCGATCCATCTCGGAATCTCAGGCCCGGCAATTTCGACAAGCGGGTGATTCCAGTCGACCCACAGGTGCATGATCTGCGTGTCTCCGGTCGCGACTGCCAGAACCACTCCGATAATCGTGCCTGGAAGCGTGATCTGGTCGGGAATGATGTAATCACGCAGGTCAGTTGAGGTCGCGGCCAGCAGCAGTGTCAGTAGAACCAGATGGCCGGCGGCTCGCAGATAGATCGAAATCGGGTCCGGACGCACCTCGGTAATCGCCAGGCAATCGAGCGAAAACGCTGCCAGGAAGTATGCCTCGAAGGCAAGCAGGCCTGCCAG
>JAPOLP010000253.1 GCA_029977045.1 Planctomycetota bacterium | reverse complement strand
AGCAGCTCGACGCGCTGGCGGCACTCAATCAGGCACAGTACGAACGCTCGCTCGACCCGGAGATTCTCTCCCGCATCCGTCAGCACGAAATGGCTTACCGGATGCAGACGTCAGTCCCCGAACTGATGGACCTCTCGGACGAGACCAAGGAAACGTTCGACCTGTACGGCGACGACGCGAAGACTCCCGGCACATTCGCGGCCTGCTGCCTCAACGCCCGACGTCTCGCCGAACGAGGCGTCCGCAACATTCAGATCTTCCATCGCGGCTGGGATGCGCACGGCGGACTGCCGCGCGAGCACGAATCACAGTGCAAGGACATCGATCAGGGCTGCGCGGCGTTGATCAAGGACCTCAAGCAGCGCGGGATGCTCGACGAAACGCTCGTCATCTGGGGCGGCGAGTTCGGACGCACGGTCTACTGTCAGGGCAATCTGACTCGCGAGAACTACGGTCGCGATCATCACCCGCGCTGCTTCACGACCTGGATGGCCGGCGGCGGCATCAAGCCGGGGATCACGTACGGTCGCACGGACGACTACGGCTACAACATCGCCGACGAACACGGCGACCCACTGAGTCCTCAGCCGAACAAGGATGCCTGGATGCCCTGCACGATGCACATTCACGATCTCAACGCGACGATCCTGCACCTGCTGGGCATCGACCATAAACGGCTGACCTACCGCTACCAGGGCCGCGACTTCCGGTTAACCGATATCAATGGCAACGTGCTGCATGACCTGATCGTGTAGCTATCGCCCTCGGTGAATTGAGAAGCTGGGTGGCTGGCGGTCGAGCGCAGCGAGCCCCCAGCCACCCCGTAACACGTAACCCGAAGGCTCTGGTCGTCCATCATGCGTCGAACCGCTCTGCTGACTTCCGTGCTGATGATCGCGGTCCTGGTCGTCGGAGCGAACCGGGCTCCGGACACCTGCCGAGTGACGCTCCGACTGGTCGATGCTGAAACCGGCGAGGCGTTGTCGGGTGTTGTTCAGGTACGCGATGTCGAGGGCCGTCGTGTCGAACTGCCCGGACTGCTCTCTCGCGCACAGGTACTCAACGACGAGCTGCCGATTCATGACTGGTCTGTTCTGCCGGGACCGACGACCGTCGATCTGCCGCGAACAAAGCTGACGTTTGACGCCTTCTCCGGACTGGAAACCGAACGCCTGTCGCAGACGATCGATCTGACCGATTCGACCGAAGCGGAAGTGCGACTGCCGCTGACGCGTTTCTACCGCCGCGAGCATGCAGACCTGGTTTCCGGCAACACGCATCTGCATCTGATGAAACTGTCTCGCGAGCAGTGCGACCGGTACCTGACCGAGATCCCTCGCAGCGACGACCTGGACGTTCTGTTTCTCTCGTACCTGGAACGAGCGGACGCGGACCGCGATTACATCTCGAATGGTTACTCGCGCGACGATCTGGCGAAGCTGACGCAGAAGTCGGGCGTCGTGTTCGGCAACGGCGAGGAGCACCGGCATAACTTCACCGGCTTCGGGCAGGGTTACGGACACGTGATGCTGCTCAATATCCGCGAGCTGATTCAGCCGGTGAGTATCGGGCCGGGGATTATGAAAACAGGCACCGACGGCATCCCGCTGACGCGCGGCATTCAGCAGGCTCGCCGCGACGGAGCGACCGCGATCTGGTGTCACAACGTCTTCGGGCACGAAGCCGATCCCAACTGGCTGCTTGGTCGGTTGGACGCGATGAACATCTACGACGGCGGCGCGCGAGCCGGCTTCAAGGAACGCTTCTACCAGCTGCTGAACGTCGGCCTGAAGGTCCCGTTCTCGACTGGCACCGACTGGTTCATGTACGACCTGTCGCGCGTCTACGTGCGGATGCAGAAACAGACGACCGTTGACAACTGGCTCGAAGCACTCTCCGCCGGTCGCAGCTTCATCACGAATAGCGCGTTGTTCCGTTTCCGCATCGACGGTGCCGAGATCGGAGATACGCTGAGCCTCTCGAAACCGGGTAGCGTCACCGTCTCGGGACAGGTCGAAGGCCGCATCCATTTCCAGCGGGCCGAACTCGTTCACAACGGTGAGGTGATTGCAGCTGTCGATGCCCGCCCGGTCGGCAATCACTTCCTCGCCGAACTGAATCTGAGCATCCCGATCGACAGACCCGGCTGGCTGGCACTCCGCATCCCGCCGCCGAACCTGACTGACGAGGGACCTCAAACTCCCGTCAACGAATTCGGCCGCAAGCTCTACGGCCACACCAGCCCGATTTACGTCGAGGTCGCCGGACAGAAATCATTCGACGTCCGCGTCGCACGCGCTCTGCTGGAGAAGATGAAGAACGCCCGAGTGGAAATCAGCGACAACGGCGTCTTCGAGGACGCACAGGCCAAAGCCCGAGTCCTCGACGTCTACGACGAAGCCCGCGAGCTGCTGAGCAATCGGCTTTCGGAATAGATAGCGGAACGGCGCAAGCCGTCCGGCCCTCTGTTCTGCGAACGACCGGACGGCTCGCGCCGTTCCGCTAGTTTGGCAGCTACAACGTCTTGAGATACTCCAGCACGGCGGTCTTTTGCTGTTCGGTCAGCTTCTCGGGAAACCGGTGACCGGTGTTGCTCTTTGCGGGCCTCGTTGTGTCGAAGTAGCCGCGTTTCTGCCACGGCGTTCGGGCATCTTCCGGGACATTGTCGAACGTCTGCACTTCCAGTCCGACACGCGGCTGATCGTACCCGTCCTCGGTTCGCTTCCAGATTTGCGGTCGCTCAGTTGGACGCAGGACGTGCCAGAGTGTCGGAACTGAGCCGTTGTGGAAGTACGGCGCCGAGGCCCAGATGCCGTGCAGCGGCGGGGCGACGTAGCCAGCCGGCTCGACTTCGACAGAATCACGACCATAGTGGCTCATCCAGCCATCGCGCATCCACTGGCGATGCTCGGTCGTCAGTGCCCTCAACCGGACCGGATCGGTGCCGATTTCTTCGAGCGGAATCACCCGCTCGGGATATTCGCCGCCTGGGCCATACGTGCCGTGACAGCTGGCACAGTGCTCGTTGAAAACGGCTCGGCCTGAATCGGCCAGCGATCGATCAATCTCGAACGGCCAGCGCGGCGACTCAAGGGATTCGATCCACGCGAGGATGGCGTCGAAGTCCGATTCCCACTCGCGCAACCTGTCGGGACCGCTTTCCGGCAGCAACATGAACTGCATCAGGACGCGGCTGTTTTTCGGAGCGAACCCGTCGGCGTAAAGGTGCTGCTTGAAACGAACATTCCACAGCGGCGGAGCATCGAGATCGTGATGCGTCAGCGGCGGTGCTGGCCGAGACCGATCAACGTTCATGTCGCGGTCACGAAGATTGCCCAGCACGACACCGAAGATCACTGAGTTCGTCGTGCCGTGTGTCGTCCCCAGTGGCAGCTTCAGCGTCGCCAGATCCAGGTGGCTGAGCGACCTGAACTGCGACAGCTTCGTCAGGCGAACCTCTTCTGTCAGCGACTGCAGCGCCGTGTGAGAATTTCCGAGCCCCGGAATCACTCGTCCGGCAACTTTGCCGCCATGACACGCCAGACAGTTCATCGTCCAGCTACCGTTTTCTGTCGCGACGTAACCAAGGGCCGTCTTCGCCTCCGGGTCGCCCGGCACCGGCATCAGACCATACCGCGAAAACGTCTTTCGACGTCGCTCTTCCGGAGTTGCCTTTGCCGCCAGATCGCGAGCCTCCGGTTCCCACACCTTCCAAAGGTTCTCAAACACCGCGTCGTCGAAGTCCGGCGGCAGGTACGGTTTCGTCCGCAGCAACTCCCAACCATGGGCCGCCAACTCCTGTCGACTAACTGCTGGCTCATCTGCGCAGTACGCCTCGACAAAGCTCAACGTCAGTACGAACCCGATACAGAAGACTACTCGCCTCGTCACCTGCATTCGTCTCCCGACGCTCTGACGAATAACGTCGCTGTTTTCTGCTTTGCTGTCGTGTGACATCTTCAAAAGACCTCGTTCGCGGCAATCGAGCACCGTCAATCATTCCGCAGTGGGACCGCATTCGTAACAAGCGAAGTGTAACCAGCCACGATGGTTTCAATCGTCGTCGGTCACCAGCGACCCATTCCCGTGGCCGTTTCGCTCCACGAGTTCGATTACGGCGTCCTACGGGACTCTTGAATTCCGGCATCCCTCGGAAACAGACTCCCCTTCCTGAGCGCCGCAATCCCTTGTCGCTCGCACCAGTCTTCCTTCCACAAGTTCCAGCCCACCCGTAAGGAGCCCGCCCGTGCCCATCCGTATGCAGTCTCGTTTACTCTTGAGTCTCGCCGTTGTCCTGAGTGCTGGAATCTCAGCTCGTGCTGACGTGTGGCCGCAGTTTCGCGGTGCAACTGGAGACGGTGTTTCCAGGGAAACAAATCTTCCGTCGAAGTGGTCGACCGACTCGGGAGTGCTCTGGAAGACGGAACTGCCGGGCTTTGGTAACTCGTCACCAGCCGTCACGGAAAAGCTCGTTGTTCTGACGACTCAGACGAAGGACGACGCGCTGTGGCTGCTGATCCTTGACCGGGCGACGGGCAAGCTGACGAAAGAGATCAAAGTGGGATCCGGCAAGCTGGCTGCTAAGGGTGCAGCGAATCTTTACGCCCATCGTCATAACCCGGCGACTCCATCGCCAATCGCTGTCGGCAACCGGGTCTGGGCGTTCTTTGGTTCGGGTCTGCTGGTCTGTGTGGACGCCGCCAGCGGCGACGTCGTCTGGCAGAAAGACATGGTCGCGGAATACGGCGAGTACGACATCACGTTTGGCATGGGCTCGACACCGCGTTACTGGAACGGCCTGTTGTACGTGTCCTGCCTGACGAAAGGTGCCTCCTACGTTGTCGCAT
Source organism: Planctomycetota bacterium (assembly GCA_029977045.1). Classification (GTDB taxonomy): domain Bacteria; phylum Planctomycetota; class Planctomycetia; order Planctomycetales; family Planctomycetaceae; genus JAPOLP01. Next base: position 2,784 of record JAPOLP010000253.1, on the reverse strand, counting down.
TCGACGCAGAAAGCGGCAAGGAAAAGTGGAAGGTCGATCGCCGTCTGCCCGCGAAAGATGACGGCCCGGACGCATACTCGACTCCAATCGTCGCGGGTCACCAACTGCTGATTTCCGGCTCCGACCACGTTAACTCGTACGACCTACTGACTGGCAAGCAGTTGTGGGTCAGTAATGGTCTGGCGATCGACAGCCCATACGGCCGAGTGATCGCTTCCCCGGTCGCGACAGAAGAAGGCATCGTGATCGCGACGTCCGGCAACCCAGGCGGCGGTGGCAAGGGCCGCGTGATCGCTGTCAACGCTCTTGGTGAGAAAGGTGATGTCAGCAGCAAACGGGTCTGGACTCAGGAGAAGTCGAGCCCGGATTCGTCGACGCCCGTGGCGATTAACGGCCTGGTCTTCATGCTCGCAGATGCCGGCATTCTGACCTGCGCCGATGTTCGGACAGGCGAAGTCAAATACACGAAACGCCTCGGCGAGGGCCCGTATCACGCATCGCTGGTCGCTGCCGACGGCAAGGTCTACGCCCAAAGCACGACAGGCACCTGTACCGTCCTCAAAGCGGACGATTCCGGCGACGTCCTGGCTGAGAACAAACTGGACGGCCAGTTCTTCTCGACACCAGCCATCAGCAACGGCATTGTGTTCCTGCGAGCTTACGAACGCGTCTACGCGATCTCGAACTAGCGGCGCTTGCTTCTATCGCCAACGTTCCGTTACTTCGTGATTTCGAGAATCCGAATGTCGCGGAAGCGGAGGTTGTTCGGTTCGCCGTGGTCCTGAAACCCGATGTAGCCTTCCAGGGGGCGATCCTTCATCGCTCCCTGGTCGAGCTGCGTGTCGATGATCTGCTCGCCGTTCAGCTCGACCTGCAGATGGCTGCCGACACAGGTCACAACCATCCGATTCCATTCTCCCGGCGGTCGTGACATGTTTTTCGACGGGGCTGCCGTCCGAATAATGCCGCCGTGATCGTGCTGTCCCAGCGGCTCTTTCTTTTCCGACGAATCGAGAACCTGGGCTTCGATTCCCTTCTCGACGGGATCGTTGCGGTCGCCGACGCGGAAGTAGACGCCGCTGTTGCCACCCGGCGGGTACGAGTACTCGACGTCGAGCACGAAGTCCTTGTACTTCTTTACTGACCACAGGTAGGCGTCGTAACGCTGCCAGCCCTTTTCGCCCGGTCGAGGCTGAATCAGCAGCGAACGATCTTCCTGAACGAGCCAGTTGCCGGTCGTCTTCCAGCCGGTCAGGTCCTTGCCGTTGTAGAGCGTCTTGAAGCCGGAGAAGTCCCGCAGTTTCAGATTTCGCCACCGCACTTCGTAAGGTCCAGTGCCCTTTGCGATGCCGTGAACCTGCAGGCCAAGGAAACCCTTCGGGTGTGTCTGAAACTTCTCTTCGTGCGTCAGGTCGGAAATCTGCTGGCCGTTGATCCAGGTCTGAATCGTGTTGCCGTACGCGACGACGTGGTACGAGTTCCACTCGCCGTCTTTGAAGTTCTGATGCGGCTTCCGATCGGCATCCGGCGTCATCCAGCCGCCGGCTGATTCGCCGTAGACGTATCCGGCCATTCCGTCGAGCGAGATTTCTACCTGCGGCCCGTTCACTCGGCCTTCCGGAGTGTCGCCAACACTCTGCGACCGGATCTGGACTCCCGAGTTCAGCTCGCGATCGACTTTCACGTCGAACTTCAGCTCAAAGTCGCCGTACAGCTTGTTGGTACACAGGAATGAGTTCGGACTGCCTTCGGATGTCTTCCCGACGATCGAATCGCCCTCGACACGGTACGTCGCGGTCCCGTTCCGTTGCGACCAGCCTTCGAGGTCCTTTCCATTGAACAGGTTGACGAAGCCGTGCTCGCCGGCCGTAGCCAGTGACGACGTCACAACAATCAAAGCTGCAGTCAGAACGAAGCGCGTCATCAGAAGGTTCCTGATTGCTGAATGAAAACCATTGACCCGCAGCCGTGAGGCTGCTGTTTGCTTTGCCGTTACTAAAACCCGTGGCCTAACGGCACACGGCTCGCCTCAAACGTCTAGATCCGCAACGTCGAGGGCGTGCTTTTCGATGAACTCGCGGCGTGGTTCGACGTGGTCGCCCATCAGGACGCGGAAGATTTCGTCAGCGGCGGCGGCATCTTCCATCGTGACCTGCAGCAGCAAACGGTTTTCCTTGTCCATGCTTGTTTCCCACAGCTCCTCAGGATCCATCTCGCCCAGCCCTTTGAAGCGAGTGATCTTGAGGCCGCGTTCGCCCATCTTGCGGAGCGTTAGCAGCAGGTCTCGCAGGCTGCTCATCTGGTGCTCGCCGTCTTCGTTCGCCACGACGAACGGATAATAAGGCTCGCCATTGCGGTTGCCGGCCGGAACCAGATCCCTGAGCTTCACACCGTAAGCCTTCAGGTCCTGCAGTACGTCATTGATCGATCGGACTTCGTGCAGGTCCTGAATCTGCAGGTTGTCGTCGACGGCTTCCTCGTCAGTTTCCTTGCCGTCTGCCGGAGCAGCTCCGCCGGCGTCAGCAACCTTCAACTGCTCGCCACGCTTCTGTTCCTCCGCTGCGACAAACGCGTCAAGTTCTTCCTTCGTCGCGAACCAGTGCTGCTCGCGACCGAGAAACACGCGGTATCGCGGCACCAGTCCGTCGGCGGTCAGGAAGTCTGACGCGACGCGACGCAGATCGATGCCACGTCGTTCCAGCGTCAGGAACGGCTCTTCAAGACGCGAAATCAAGCCGACGATTGTCTGCAGATTGTCCCCTTCAAAAACTGCTCCGTCTTCTT
>JAPOLP010000345.1 GCA_029977045.1 Planctomycetota bacterium | reverse complement strand
GCCCTGCAACCGCTGGCGGGACGTTGAGGCGAGCGTTGCCGACCAGCGGGAACCTCGACTGCGAGATCGGGTTCTGCTCGATCGAAATGACTGAAAGAACTGGCGAATCCTCGTACGGAGCAGCATGACAGAAGCCTTTCTGCAGGAAGCGCGGCGAAACCTGCCGCAAACACCCGCAGCCGCCATCGTCACCGGGTATCCGTCCGCCGAGCAACGCAGTGCGACCATAAATGATTGAAAGAGGCGACTATCGACGCGCGTGTCCGCGCAAAGTTCCCGGAATGACAGGCTGCACCGCAAAGCGGCGCATCCGCGTACAAAAAAAGCCCGCCCGGAATCGAGTTCCGAGCGGGCAGTTCTTTGCAAATCGTAGAACGGACTTCAGTCCGTTGGCCGGCAGAAACCGGCACTACAGTCGATCACAGTCCTGAAACCTTGATGATCTGGCCGGCTGGCTTGTCGCTGCCTTCCGCTGCTGTTCCGAACACGGCGATGTAGGCATTGCCGTCGCCGTCAAACGCGATGCCCGTCGGCTTGTCGAGATCGAGGATCTTCTTCGCCGTTGCCGCAGTCGCTTCCTTCTTGCCGAGGTTCAACTGGTAGAGGGCGCCCTTGGACGCGTCGATCCAGGAGAAGTCGGTTGCGTACAACTTGCCGCTGCCGCTCCAGGCGAGACCGGCAACGTCGTTCAGCGTGGTCGTCAGCTTGCGGGTCAGTTCGCCCTTCGGGTTGTAGATCGTGATCAGGCTGTCACCTTCAACGTTCACTTCGCCGATCTGGCCAACGATGACCGCCTTGCCCATCTTCGCGAACGCGATCGGGCCAGGAGCGTCGACTTCGGTCGCTTCTTTCGTCGCGATCGACAGTTTCAGCTTGCCGGGCTTGCCGTCCTTGACGCGAGCCGATGCGACCCAGCCTTTGGTGTCGTCGCCGTTGCAGGTCACGAAAATTCGCTCGCCATCAGCAACGACGCCGTAGAAGTTGCCTTCGCCCTTCGCGGTCTGATCGCTCGCCGTGATCGGGCCGAGCGTGTACAGAGCTTTGCCTTCGGCCTGCGGCTCAGCAGCAGCTTCGTTGCCGACCTTGTAGACGCGGACGAGTTCTTCGCCGTCCGGGCGGCTGCCGTCGCCAACGACCAGATGGTTAGCATCGATAAACGCCAGTCCCAGCGGTCCGATGTTGTACTTCGGTCCCTTGCCGTAGATGTCCGTCGGATTTCCGGCGACCTCAGCGGTCAGCTTGCCGGACTTCGGATCGAGCCGATGCACGCCCGCGTGGCTCGCGATAAAGACGTGTCCCGTGCCGGGCTGGACGGCGACGCCGGTTGGATTGTCGAGGCCTTTCGCGACGACTTCGTGAGCCGGCTTCGCGGCTTGAGCAGTCAGCGACAGAGCAGCGGTGATCGCCGCTCCAGCCATCAGAGCAGTCAGTCGAGTCTTCAACATGATGCGATCTTTCTTCTTTGCCTGAGGACAGTGAACTCGGAAAAACAAAACTACTCCGGAAGCTCCGGAGCCTTATGGCCGGGGTAGTCGGCACTGCTGAGCCCTTCAGTCAGGAAGGCCAGCAGAGCCGCTTTCTCGATGGACGTCAGCCGCAACTCGAAGAGTTCCTCGTCGAGGTATTCGTTCGCGATGCCGCCCTTGTCGTAATGATTGATGACGTCAACCAGCGTCGCGAGGCTGCCGTCGTGCATGTACGGAGCCGTCCGGGCGATCTCGCGCAGAGTCGGCGTCTTGAACGCTCCCGTATCGCCGCCCAGCTTGCTGATCGCAACGCGGCCGACGTCGGGTTCTTTCGCGTCCATGCCGATGCCGATGTTGTGGTAGCCGGAGTCGGAGAAGTTCGGGCCGCCGTGACACGCTGAACAGTTCGCCTTGCCGAAGAACAGCTTCATGCCGTGCTGAGCTTTCTCCGAAAGAGCCGACTCGTCTCCAGCTTTGAATTTGTCGTACGGAGCGTTGCCGGAAATCACGGTTCGTTCGTAAGCCGCGATCGCCTTCGCGATGCCGTCAGCCGTGACGTCGGTGCCGAAGACCTTCCGGAACGATGACTTGTAGCCACCAATTTTGTTGAGCTTCGCGACAGCGTCCTCGACGGGCAGCGCCATCTCGATCGGATTCGCGATCGGCCCCAGAGCCTGCTCTTCCAGTGAGGCTGCCCGACCGTCCCAGAACTGCTGCTTGTAATAAGCCGAGTTGATGACACTCGGAGCGCTGCGACCTCCCTTGGCTCCGCCGACGCCGGTTGCGAACCGTTCGCCGTTGCTGAAGCCGAACTTCGGATCGTGGCAACTCGCACACGAAACGGTGTCGTCTTTCGAGAGCCGCTTGTCGAAGTACAGCTGCTTGCCGAGTTCGATCTTCTCAGGTGCCTGAGGATTGTCCTGCGGCACCGGCACGGGTTTCAGTCCCAGCGGTTCAGCAGCGGAAGCCGACAGACCGGCACTTAGCAGAACGGCCAGAGTCAGCGCGGACAGCGAAGTGCGTTTCAGTCGCGAGGCGCTCGGTGAGCCGTGGTTCTCGAACAGCTTCATGGTGCGAATCCACAGGAGGAAGACTCGAAGTCCCGGCAATTCAGACGAACCGGGCAGGCTGGCGTGACTGTATCGCTCGCCGGGAAAGGCCCGCAAGCAACGCGAAGGCCGAGTCAAACCCGTTCGCCATAGACTTTGTGGAACGAAGCCAGAGCAGGGCCGCCAAACCGGTTTGCCAGGTATTCGTAGACGTGCCGCCGGTAGGACCAGTCTTCCGAACGTCCGACCTGTTCAAGCCAGTCGCAGAGATGAATCGTGCCCAGGTCGTCGAAGTCCTGCTCGGACAACTCGATACGGTCACCACTGAAACGATCGACCAGGTACAGCGGAGCGGACTCGTCCTCGATCAGCGCTTCAATGCAGGCGTCGTACTCGTCGCGAGTCATCGCGCAGTTGATCCACGCCAGCCACTCGGCCCGCTCGCCAATCAGAGCCCGCACGTCACCGCGCCGTTCGAGGTCCAGCTTGAACTTCTGAAACCGCTCTGTCCCGTAGATCGAATGGAACATCCCACCCAGCGCGAGTTCCTCGGTGGCTCCCCACTGCTTCAGATCGTTGTAAACACCGATCGCGTGAGCCAGGTACGACTTCTTCGTATGTGCCACGTCGGTCGCCCCGACCTGCTGAAAGAAGTCTGTCAGTTCCTTGAAAGTTGCCATGTTGTCCTCTTCTGTTGAACTGCCGAGCACGGCAGATTGGCTGGAGCCGCCGGCACGCTGTCGATCAGCCGAATGTCGATACGGAGTCTATTTGCCGACGCTCGCCGACCATAGAAACCGGGATGGCTGAATTGTTGCCGTACGCTCAAGAGCCCTGGCAGAGAAACTGAGCCGACAGACAGAAACTGGCTGCGATCTGTGGTCTTTTCGGGAACGGTTTCCAGACGGCCATCGTCCAGGCACGGGCTGATCTGCTTCCGGATTCTCTCGTATGTCGCGCTACCGCTAAGATCGATCACTGCACATGCGGCCCCGGCACCGCAATCGACGGATCGGGTCAAACGAGTGATTGGATTTGGACGCCGCTCACAAGAAAGCACATCTCGATGTCACTGATTCCGGTTGCGTGTCACAGTTGCGGAGCTCCATTGGAAGTACCTGATGAGGCTCGGTTCGTGACGTGTCGGCACTGTGGAATGCAGCTCGAAGTGAAGCACAACGACAGTGCTGCCTGGACAGAGCAGATCGAGGCGATTGAGGAGCGGACGGAAGCCATCAGTGAGCGCACGGAGCAGCTCGTCAATCAGGTCGCTAATCTGCAGTTGCAGAACGCTCGCGAGGAAATCGACCGACAGTGGGACCGGGAACGGGAACGCTATCTCATCCGGCAGAAGAATGGGCGGCAGACCGAGCCGAGCTATGGCGGGGCCATTGTGGGAACGTGCATCATGACCGTCATGGGGTTCGTTTTCGGAGCAGCGATGCACCCTGCGTTTGGAGTCGTGATAGTGGTCGTCGCGGTCGGAGTCGGCCTCTTTGGAATGCAGCGTGCGACGCGGTTCGAGGAGGCTCGGCGGCGGTATCAGCAGCGGAAGGCCGACCTACGACTCGACGATTTTCGACCCGATGCAGGGAACGCAGCCGGCACGGACTCCTTCACATCAGACCGCGTCGACACGGATTTCTGGCAGTGAGAAGACAGCCGGTCGTCGAACCGGCCCCGTAAAACTTTGCCGATTGTGCGGGTTTTGCCGAAGAACCGGGACGCTCGCAGCCGATCTGAGGTTAACGGACCGTGCGATCCCGGAATGTCGATCGCTCGGAAGGATGACCTGACCGGTTCAGGGATGAACAGGACGGATTCGGCATGACGCTTTCCAGATTCAGCAAACCGCTGCTTTCAATGCTCGCCTGCTGCGGCCTGACCTCGGTGCTTACCGGGTGCCAGACGACCGTTGGCGGCCAGACTCTTCCGTCCGCTTATTACCTGCGTGACGACGTGCAGTACTTCCCGGCCGGACCGGAAGACCTGCTGTCGAACACGAAGCAGGCGATCGAGCAGTACAAGCTCGACCAGGCAGGCTTCCAAGGCGACTTCGGTGACGACGGTGCTGATGCCGGTTTCGGTCCGGCTGGCTACGACGGCCCGTAAGCCCACCAGAACTACCGGACGGTGCTTTCTTTCAGCGACGAGCCTCGCTCTGTGCGCCCACGATATTCACTTCCCCCACTGGTTCGACCATGGCTCCCAGCTTCTGAGATCAAGCGTGCGTCGGCAGTTTCGCCAGATCGGCGAGGCGGTTGACGCCGGGGGGGACGCCCCTTCACAGGTCCGGGTCTTTGATCCGACGTGTGAAGGGGTTTCTTTTTGCGCGGTGGGCTCGCTGCACTCGACCACAGGCACCCATTTGCAGGATCACCGCGAGATTGCGCGTGGGGCAGGTTTTCAACCTGCCATCTTCCTGCCGATTCCGGCAGGTTGAAAACCTGCCCCACGGTAGGGAGACCTACAGGCCTGAGCAGGCGGCTTCGTCGGCGGTCGTGCGGACTTCCGAGCCTCGCAGACTGACGGGTCGCGGTGGAGTTTCGGCAGCGGCGGGTTCGATGCGGCGACCGGCGTGGCGGGCGTTCAGATCGTCGAGGACGACGAGTGTTCGCAGGACCTCGCGGCGGCAGAGCTGGCCGACGACGCGACCGTTTTCGATCACGGCCAGACGCGGGTAGCAGCTCTCGCGGAACAGGCCAGCGACTTCCTGCAGCGTCGATTCCGGCTGCAGGACGATCATGCTCCGACTCATGACCCGCGTGACGGGCTGTCGCGAGTCGGATCGCAGGATGCTCGACTTCAGCAGGACGTAGTCGGAGACCGTTCCGGCCAGGCGACCGTCCTCATCGAGAACGTAGATTTCGTCGATCGCTCGTTCGAGCACCATCTGGATGGCGTCTTCGATCGTCGCGTACTGCGAGATGGTGGCCGGACGAGGGGTCATCAGATCGCGAACGGTGACCTGCATTACGGACTCCCGAGAGCGCTGGAAGAGTGATTTTTCCGGCCCGAACGAGCCGGACAATTCACCCTAGGTTGGCTTTCGGCAACAGGAAGCGCCGACGCTTCATCGGCCACGGGGAAGTTGCGAAAAGTCAACGTCCTGATCCGACGGTAACGATTCTGAAGGTCAGGCAAGTCGCCACTTGCCCGCTGATTGCGGATTTGCCGGGCGGTGTTAAGGTGCGGCCCCAACCCGAAACTTAGAATCAACGAGGCGACAAATGCAGATTCTTCCAGCCATCGATCTCCGCGGCGGCAAGTGCGTCCGGCTGCGGCAGGGGGACTACAACCAGGAAACTGTGTTCGGCGACGACCCCGTCGAGATGGCTCGCCGCTGGGCGGACGACGGCATCGAATGGCTGCACCTGGTTGACCTGGACGGTGCGAAAGAAGGGCGACCGGTCAACCACGACGTCGTGAGGCAAATCACTGCTGCCGTCGGCATCAAGTGCGAACTCGGTGGCGGAGTCCGCGACGAGGATTCGATCCGCCTGATGCTGGACGAAGTCGGTGTCGGTCGCGTGATCATCGGCACAAAGGCACTCAAGGATCCCGAGTGGTTCCGCGAGATGGCCGGCAAGTTTCCCGGCAAGCTGGTGCTCGGTATTGATGCCCGCAATTCAATGGTCGCCACCGAAGGCTGGCTCGACGTGTCCGAGACGTCCGCGATCGATCTCGCGAAGCAGTACGCGGACCTCGACCTGGCCGCACTGATTTACACGAACATCGCGAACGACGGCATGATGCGGGGCGGCGGGGAGCCGACGATCGCCGACATGCAGCAGCTCGCCGATCTCGGCTTCCCGGTCATTGCGTCCGGCGGAGTGACGACGCTCGACGACGTGACTCGATTGAAAGCTGCTGCCGACGCATCGCCGAACCTGATCGGAGCGATCATC
>JAPOLP010000250.1 GCA_029977045.1 Planctomycetota bacterium | reverse complement strand
CGGTCGTTCTCAGAACGTATCATCGAATTGTGACAAAGTCATTGTGCAGTAGCAGGACGTGGACGAACTGGCTTCGCGCGGTGGCCTGGTTCGCTGTGTCTGTTGTCCCGTTCTGCCCGGCGAGAAACGCCAGGCTGCGGATGGCTTCCTGTTCGGTGGGGAGGCGGCTGAGGACCGTCTCAAACGCAGCGTCAATAAAGTCTGAATCGGATGCTGTTGCTGATCCGGCTGCCTGGATGCTCTCGGAAACGAGCGGTGCCCGGGCTGCGGTCAGGTCGCTGTTCATCAGGGCGAGGGCCTGCTGCGGAACGACGCTTTCGCGGCGGCGGTAGCAGGCGTTGGGATCGGCGACGTCGAACGTTTCCAGGAACGCCATCTTCGTGTTCGGCGTGTTGCGGAAGTAAAGGCTGCGGCGCGGGATCTTGTCGCCCTGGTCCGGAGCGATGTCCGGGCCGCCGCGTTGCAGGTCAAGTTGCCCGGCCAGGAACAGCACGCTGTCGCGAACGACTTCCGCTTCCATCCGCCGCGAGTTCGCTCGCCAGTAGTAGCGGTTCTCGGGATCAAGCTTTGCATTGTTCTGATCGTCGTCCGGCGTCGAAGCGAGCGCGTAAGTTTTCGACAGGACGATCTGCCGGTGCAGCGGTTTCAGCTTCCAGTCGTTGCGGATCAGTTCAGTCGCCAGCCAGTCGAGTAGTTGCGGATGCGTCGGCAGGCGGCCATTGAGTCCGAAGTTCTCGGTTGTGTCGACAAGCGGTCGTCCGAAGTGCCGGTTCCATAGATGGTTGGCCGCCACGCGAGCGGTTCGCGGGTTTGACGGACTGGCGATCCAGTTCGCAAGTGCCGTCCGTCGCCCGGTGCTGGTCTTCGGATAGGCGGTACCGATCGGTGCGTACTTCCCGTCCGGTGTTTCGACCGCGGCCTTTGCGGCTTCGAGCTTTGTTCGCGCGTCGGCCAGTTGTTTTTCCAGCTTTTTGATTGACGCGGCGTCAGCCTTCGCGACCTGCAGTTCGGCGAGCTGGTGTTCGGATTCGGCAACGGATACTTCGGCGTTCAATGCCGCGACAACTCGTTCGGCCTTCGAGGCTGTCATTGCCGCACTCTGCTGCTCGGCCTTGTCGGTGCTGAAGTGCATTGCGACCTCGGCGGCGATGCGGGCTTCGACGGCGTCGCGTTCGGCCTGTCCGGCTTTCAGTTTCAGTTCGGAGAGAGTGACCGCGTGTTGCGCGTTGCGGAGTTTGCGTTCCAGGTCGTCGAGCGATTCAGTCAGCTCGCTGATCTGCAGCGAATGGAACTCGGCCGAGCCCGCGTGAACCCAGAGGGCGAACCTGCCGGGCTGGCGTTTGATCGGCAGGACATAATCGAGTTTTCGTTCGCCGTTCAGGTCGATGCTGAGTTGCGTGCCGCGGACCGTGACGGACAGCTCGGCTGGTTCACCGACTTTGAGTTCCGTCGAGACGATGCCTGCCTGCGGGTAGACCTGTTTGCCGCCAGTGCGATGGAATGCCTGGACGCTCTGCCGCGCGTCGCCCGTGCTGGTGTAGACGTCCTGCGAGTTGCCCTGATCCTGATAGTCAAAGCTGAAACCGATCGACCGGTACGTCCCCGGTTGCAGCGGTACGTACCGCAGCTTCGCCTGAAAGTTCGCCGGGTGATTCTGCTGCGTGACGATCGTCGCGAAACTGGCAACGGCCTTTTCGATCAGGTGCCCGTCTTCGTAAGCCCAGTCGCCGCTGATCGTTTTCCAGACGTCCGGCTGCGGCTTCGAGAAGTCGTCATTGAGGAAGTCGGCGGTTGCGGTGCTGTCTGCGTTTTCTTTTTCAGCAGCGGCGAGCCGGGCTTTCTCAACATTTGCGGTGGCGGTTTCGACAGCGGCTTTCGCGTCGGCCAGTTGTTTCGTCAGCTCTGCGATCTGGTGGTCAGCCTGTTCGACGAACGTCTGGCGGACTTCGGGGCGCAGTGCCGGGTAGTACGCTGCGGGGGGAAGCTCGACTGGTTCGATGGTGACAGGGTCACCGCCGAAGATCGCCGGGACAGCAGGCGTCAGCGGGTTCTCTTCGTCGGGGTAGCGGCCGTCGCCGCGGCGGAAGACGAAGGTCTTCGCGTCGATCTCCTTATCGAAGATGCGCGGGATACCGTCAGCAAGAACCTTGTCGGCGCCGTTGTCGGTTTCCGTGGGCACGCCCGCCGAGACCGGGTCGATGCGCACGTCATGCGGCTCAAAGAACGCGCGGAAGCGGTAGTAGTCGTGCTGCGTGATCGGGTCGTATTTGTGGTCGTGACAGCGACCGCAGCGCATCGTCAGGCCGAGCAGTGCTTCGCTGGTTTTCTCAACCGAGTCGAACAGCCAGACGTTGCGGTCGAACTTGTACCAGTTGCGGCCCAGGTAGCCGGTGGCGGGCAGGATCGCCGGGTCGTCCGACGCGATCTCATCGGCGGCCAGCATCTCGCGGATCATCTGGGCGTAACTCTTGTCCGCGTTCAGCGAGTCGACGATCCAGTCCCGCCAGCGCCAGATGTGCCGCTGGCTGTATCGGATTTCGTTGCTGGCCCGCCGCCCGTACCAGTCGCTGTACCGCCAGATGTCCATCCAGTGCCGACCCCAGCGTTCGCCGTACTGCGGTCGCGAGAGCAGATCGTCGACCACCCGTTCGCGAGCCTCGCGCGAATCGTCCTGCAGAAACACCAGCAGTTCGTCCCGCGTCGGCGGCAGACCGACCAGATCGAGATGAACGCGACGCAGCCAGACGGCTGGCGAAGCGTCCGGCCTCGGAGTCAGACCGCGTTCGTCACGGGCTGTCGCGATGAACGCGTCAACTGGTGAGCCTCGCCAGCTGGAGTCCTTCGGCGTCGGAACAGCCGGATCAGCGATTGGCCGGTACGACCACCAGGCTCGCGGATCGGTCTGCGGCTCGTCGTTTTCAGGGGCGTTCGCGCCAGCCTGTATCCAGCGTTTGATGAGACCGATCTCGTCGTACGTCAGCGGGCTGCCTTCGTCTTCCGGAGGCATTCGGAAGCCGGCATCGCCAGTCAGCACGTCGATCAGCAGGCTCTCGTTCGGTTTCCCACCAACGAGTGCCGCACCGCTGTCTCCGCCTTTGAGCAGACTCGCGACCGTGTCGACCCGCAATCCGGCCTGCTGTTTCAGTGCTCCGTGACAGGCAAAGCACTTCTGCTGCAGCAGCGGCTTAACGTCCCGCAGGTAGTCGACGTCTTCAGCGTGAACTTCTGTCGTGATCAGAAATGCGAGGAAAGCGATCGTCGTGAGCCGAAGCATTGTTCTTCTCGCTGATCGAAGACGAGTTCTGGCTGCCGAGCAGGCACGGACCGGCAGACGTCAGACAGCATACGCAATTCAGTTGCGTCGTTGTCAGTCACGCTAAGTGATTGATTCTTTAAGGCCGGCGGTTGATCCCGGAGGGATCGCAGAAAGTAGCCGGGGGGGGCGCAGACCCTGGTCTGCAGAATCAGTCCCGCTGCATCCTGAAGGGACGCCAGAGTTCGTCGAAGCACACTTCTGGCAATCCTTCAGGATGCGGATCTCTTCCGGCACAGATTCCGGGGGGGGCTTCGCTGTGCTTCGCACCCCGGCTACTTTCTGCGATCACTTCGGGATCGAACACACGATTGAGTTTCAGGTCTCCGTCGCGGACCGATCGAGAATCGGCTCGATTGTCGATATCTTCCCGGACGGTTCCGAGTTCAACGTCAAACCCTCGCTACCTCAATAGAGAGCCTCTCAATGCCACCACTTCGTGCGTTTGCTTTTGTTTGCGTCGCCATCGTCACCTCGCGACTGTCGGCGGGCGAGCTTCCGACCGCGAAGCCTGAAGATGTCGGGATGTCGTCGGCGAAACTGGCGAAGGTCGACGACGTGATGCATGAACTCGTCGAGACCGAGCGGCTGGCGGGCGGAATCGTGATGATTGCCCGGCACGGCAAGGTGGTGTACTTCAAGCCGTATGGGCTGGCGGATCGCGAGACGAAGCGACCGATGACGACCGACGCGATCATGCGGTTTTACTCGATGAGCAAGGCGATCACGTCGGCGGGGATCATGATCCTGGCGGGTGACAAGAAGCTGAGCCTCAATGACCCGGTCTCGAAGTTCATCCCGTCGTTCGCGAACCTGAAGGTCGACACGGGCGACGGTCTGGTCGCTCCGAAGCGACCGCTCAACGTCGCTGATCTGCTGCGGCATACGTCCGGGTTCTCGTACGGAGGCTCGCGACGCGAGAAAGCGAACGAGGCGCACAAGAAGGCTGATCCGACGAACTACGAGATCACACTGGAAGAGATGGCGAACCGGCTGGCCGATGTGCCGCTGGCGTTCCATCCGGGCGAGGACTGGATTTACGGCGTCTCGATCGACGTGCTGGGACGTATCATCGAAGTCGCGTCCGGACAGAAGCTCGACCAGTTCCTGCAGACTCGCATCTTCGACCCGCTCGACATGCGCGACACCGGCTTCTACGTGCCGCAGGAAAAGCACAACCGGTTTGCCCAGGTCTACAACTCGGATGGCAAAGGCAAGCTGACGATCGGCGACAATTCGGAAGGTCGCGATTTCACAAAGCCGCGGGTGTTTCTGTCCGGCGGCGGCGGGCTCGTGTCGACCGCTCGCGACTACATGCGGTTTCTGCTGATGATCCAGCAGGGCGGTACGCTCGGCGATGCCCGCATCCTCAGACGCCAGTCCGTCCATCTGATGACGAGCAGCCAGTTGCCCGAGGCCGTCCCGCACATTTACTTTGGCGACCAGCAGCGGGTTGGCGTCGGTTTTGGCTTCGGCTTCTCGGTCCGCGAGAAGATGTCCGAGTGGGATCCGGCAGGCCGCGTCGGCGAATACGGCTGGGGCGGTGCGGCAAGCACGCACTACTGGGTCTCACCAAAGGACGACATGGCGGTCATCACGCTCGAACAAACCTGGCCGTACTCCTTCATGACCGAGTTCGCCGTCAAAGGCCTGATTTACGACGCGATCGAGTAGGTAACCATTGGAAAACTCGCGAAGCGAGACAGACATTGCGGTCTCATCCTCACGGAGTCAGTCATGCGAAACGTGACTCGAAGTTTTTGGTTACTCGCCATTCTGGCTGTTCTTTCGCTGGCCGTCGGACAGCTCGGCTTTGCCGCCGAGGGCGACGAAATCTTCTCCGGTCCTCAGCCGGGCGAACGGGTTCCGCCGTTGACGGTGCGGAATGTGTTTGAGGATCCGGCGGTCGATTTTGATCCGGTTTCGAGCGCGAAGAACGGGCCGTTGCTGCTGGTCTTTGTCCACAAGCGCGAGAGGCCAGCGTTCGGGTTAGCAAACACGTTGCTGCGTTACTCGTTAACGAGGAAGAAGGACGGGCTCAGTACGGCGGCGGTCTTTCTGACGGGCGACCTGACGGAAACCTCGAACTGGATGCGGCAGATTCGGAATTACTTTCCGCCCGGAGCGACCGTCGCGGTTTCGCCGGATGGCATTGAGGGTCCGGGATCGTTCGGGCTGAATCGCGACGTCACGATGACGGTGCTCGTTGCGAAGGAGCAGAAGGTCACGGCGAACTTTGCGCTGGTTCAGCCGAGCCTGCAGGCAGACGGGCCGAAGATCGCGAAGGCGATCGTCGACGTTCTAGGCGGCGGCGACGTGCCCGACCTCGCGAAGTTTTCCGGCCAGCGAATGCAGCAGATGCAGCGTGGCGGTGGCCGCAACGCGGGCGGGCGCGGCGACGAGGATGATCCGAAGCTGACCGGGATGCTGCGGCAACTCATTCAGAAAGACGCCTCGACCGAACAAGTTGCCACAGTCGCCAAAGAGTTGAACGCGTACCTCGACAAGAATGAAGCTGCCCGGAAGCGCGTCGGCGAAATCGCGAATCGAATCATCGACGCCGGCAAGCTTGAGAACTACGGGACGCAGGCCGCGCAGGAACATCTCAAGGAGTGGGCGAAGAAGTTCAAACCGAAGCCACAGCGAGAAGCGCCGGCTGGTAAGGACGATTCCGCAGACTCGAAGAAGGACAAGACCGGAACACCCAAGCGGGAGAAGTCGTCTTGAACTGGGTACTGCTTGGTCTGCTGCTGGCAGCGGGCGAAGCCGACGCAGGGCCGGTCGACTTCGACACGCAGATCGAACCGCTGCTGACTCGCTACGGCTGCAATGCCGGATCGTGCCACGGAGCGGCAGCCGGTCGCGGCGGCTTGTCCTTGTCGCTTTACGGCAGCGTGCCCGAGCGGGATTACGAAGCCATCGCTCAGCAGCTCGAAGGCCGTCGCGTCAATCTCAGCCACGCCGACAGGAGCCTGCTCTTCCTGAAAGCAACCGAATCCATCCCGCACGGCGGCGGTCCTCGCTTCGACATCGACAGCAAAGCAGCGGAGCTGTTGCTGCGATGGATTCGCGAGGGGGCGACGCGGGCTGACACGCAGGAAGTGCCGGGCTCCGAAGCAACCGGGCGGCAGCTCACATCGCTGCAGATCGTGCCGGAGAAGATTCGTCTGAAGTCACCGGGCGAAGCGGCAATGCTCAAAGCAGTGGCCACGTTCTCCGATGGCGAATCGAGCGACGTGACGAGTTGGTCGGTGCTGGCAGCGGACGATGCTTCCTCACTCGACGTATCGCCTGATGGCCAGGTCATCGCGAAGCGTCCCGGTCGGCATCTGCTGACGGTTCGCTATCTCGATCGATTGGTGCCCGTCGAAGTGCTGCTGCCGTTTCCCTCGATCTCGTCTGCGTTCGGATCGCAGCCTGAAACCGGAGACGTGATCGACCGCGAGATTGGTCTGCGGCTCAACGAACTGCGGCTGCCTGCCTCACCGGACGCGACACTGCCTGAGTTTCTGCGTCGAGCATCGCTGCGCCTGACGGGGCGTCTCCCGTCGGAAGAGATGTTCGATCAGTTTCAGTCGGCTCCCGCAGCGACAACCGACGGAGAAAACACTGACCTGAAGCAACTTTCGTTTGAAGCTCGCGAAAAACTGATTGACGAACTTCTGGCCTCCGTCGCGTCCGACGACTTCTGGACGTTTCAGTTTCTGAAGCTGCTGAAAGTCCGATCGCAGCCACAGTCGGAAGACGTTGCCCGCACTGCTTACAACTGGCTGCGGCAGCAGATCGTCGCTGACCGACCGCTCGACGAGTTCGCTCGTGAGCTGATCACGGCGACGGGTGACACTCGGACAAACGGGGCGACGGCGTTCTATCTCGCGGCGGGTGATGCGAGGCAGCAGGCTGAGTTCGCCAGCGAGCTGTTTCTCGGCGTGCGGCTGCGTTGTGCAAACTGCCACGACCATCCACTCGATCGTTGGACGCAGGATGACTATCACGGACTGGCGGCCATCTTTGCTCCGGTGCGTCGCGGAGCGTCGATCTCGGTGGGCTCGTCAGGCAGCGTTGTGCATCCGCGAACGGGCGAGCCTGCCGTCGCAAAGCTTCCTGCCGGTCGGTTTTTAAAAGACAGCGAGGACGGCATCGGCAGCTTCGCCGACTGGGTCACGTCGCGCGACAACGCCTGGTTCGACCGGGCGATCGTCAACCGCGTCTGGAAACTACTGATGGGACGCGGATTGGTTGAGCCCGTCGACGATCTGCGGGCCTCGAACGCGCCGACTCATCCGCAGTTGCTCGACGAACTCGCAGCGGAGTTTGCTCGCGGAGGCCGGAAGTTGAAGCCGCTGATTCGGACAATCTGCCTGAGTCGAACGTTTGCCCGTAGCAGCGTCCCGGTGCGGAGCGATCTGCAGGACGAACAGTTCTACTCGCACGCGCTG
>JAPOLP010000613.1 GCA_029977045.1 Planctomycetota bacterium | reverse complement strand
TTTCTCCCCGGATTTGCAACCCGGCGTGAAGCTCATATTCTGCCGGTGTGATCGATTCTGGCCGCGGTCGGGAGACCTGCCGGCACGAAGAACGCGGGAGTGTAAAGCTGCCCGGAATCGGTTTCAACCGGACGAATTTCCGGTGTCGGGCCTGTTCAGCCATACCAGTTTCAGACCACTCAGGACGTCGACGATGACATTTCGATCTGGATTTCTGGTCTCTCTGCTGGCCGTTTCTCTGCTGACGGGCTGCGGTTCCAGTTCTGATTCCGGGACGACCCCGACTGACGGATCGAAAATTACCGATACTGGAGGCGAGGCTACTGGTTCGAGCGAGCTGCGAGCTGTCCAGCTCCGACTGAACTGGTTTCCCGAGGCGGAGCACGGGGGCTACTACGCGGCGCTGGTGCATGGCTATTTCGAGGAAGCCGGGCTGGACGTCACGATTCTGAAGGGTGGGCCCGGCGTCCCGGTCCGTGAGGAAGTCGCGACGGGACGTGTCGAATTCGGCATCTCGAACGCCGATCAGATTCTCGTCGCGCGGGCTCAGGAAGCGGACATCGTCGGCGTGTTCGCTCCGCTGCAGACCAGCCCGCGCTGCATCATGGTGCACGAGAAATCCGGCATCAGCAGCTTAGACGACCTGAAGAACCTGACGCTGGCGATCAATCAGAACTCGTCGTTCGGCGCGTTTCTGAAACACAAGGTCGCTCTGGAAGGCTGCCAGTTCGAGCCGTACCCCGGCAACGTCAGTCGTTTCCTGTTGACGGACGACTTCGCTCAGCAGGCGTACGTCTTTTCCGAGCCCTACATGGCGAAGAAGGAAGGCGGCGACCCGGCAACGCTGCTGGCCGCCGACATTGGCTTCAATCCTTACACCAGCGTCCTGATCACGCAGGGCGACACGATTCGCAACGACGCCGATCTCGTGCGGAAGTTCGTGACCGCGGTTCAGCGAGGCTGGCAGACGTACCTCGACGACCCATCAAAGACGAACGCTCACATTCAGTCCGAGAACCCGGAGATCGACACCGAAATCCTCGCTCTCGGAGCCGCCGACCTGAAAAAACTCTGCGCCCCGCCCGAAGGCCAGCCCCTCGGCAGCATGACCGCCGAACGCTGGTCAACAATGGCCAGGCAGCTCGAAGAATGCGGCTTCTCGGAAGCCGGCACCCTGAAACCGGATGCCGCGTTTACGACGGAGTTTGTCACATCTCCGTAGCGAAAGTCGCGCAGACTTTCGGCACGACCAGCCAGAGAGGCCGAAACTCTGCGCGAGTTTCGCTACAAACAACGCACCCATTGAATACCGACCGAACTGAAAGACTCACCATGACTGCCATCTCCCGCGACAAAAGCAAAGCTCATTTTGAACAGGCTCAGAAGCTGATTCCCGGCGGCGTGAACAGCCCCGCTCGAGCGTTTGGCGGGGTTGGCGGCAGTCCGTTGATCATTGATCGCGGCGAAGGGGCGTACCTGTTTGACATCGACGGCAATCAGCTCATCGACTTTGTCGGCTCGTGGGGGCCGCACATTCTGGGGCATCGGCATCCGGCGGTGATGGCGGCGGTCGAGGCGGCTCTGCGGAAGGGCACGAGCTTCGGCGCGCCGACGGAACTTGAAACACAGCTTGCTCAGATCGTTGTCGACGCGGTGCCGTCGATCGAAAAAGTCCGCATGGTCAACTCGGGCACCGAAGCGACGATGAGTGCCATCAGGCTGGCGCGAGGCTTCACCGGACGGGACAAGATCGTCAAGTTTGTCGGCTGTTATCACGGGCACGTCGACAGCCTGCTCGTGCAGGCCGGCAGCGGAGCGCTTACGCTCGGTGTGCCGTCGAGTCCCGGCGTGCCGAAAGGCTGCACCGCCGACACGCTGGTGCTGGAGTACAACAATCCGCAGCAGCTCGCCGACGCGCTCGAGCAGCAGGGCGACCAGATCGCGGCGATCATTCTCGAACCAGTCGTCGGCAACATGGGCTGCGTGCCGCCCGAGCCGGGCTTCCTGGAAGCCTGCCGCGAACTCTGCACGAAGCACGGCACGGTGCTGATCTTCGACGAAGTGATGACCGGCTTCCGCGTTGCCTACGGCGGGGCTCAGGAGCGCTTCGGAGTCACTCCCGACCTGACGACGCTGGGCAAGATTGTCGGCGGCGGATTGCCCGTCGGTGCGTATGGCGGCCGAGCCGACATCATGGACACCGTCTCGCCAGTCGGCCCTGTCTACCAGGCCGGAACGCTCTCGGGGAATCCGCTCGCGATGGCGTCCGGAATTGCGACGCTGACGACGCTGCGTGATGAGAACCCGTACCCACGCCTCGAGGAAACAACGACGCGACTCTGCAAAGCAATCGACGAAGCCGCGACGGCTGCCGGAATCGAGCACTCGATCGGTCAGGTCGGCAGCATGTTCACTCTGTTCTTCAACCCGGAACGAGTCGTCAGCTTCGAGCAGTCCGGCAAGAGCGACACTGCCCGCTTCGCGAAATACTTCTGGGGCATGATCGACCGCGGTGTCTACCTGCCCTGCAGTCAGTTCGAGGCGAACTTCGTCTCGGCGGCACACTCGGATGCCGACATCGACCGGACAATTGCGGCAGCCTCGGAGGTTCTGGCGGAGCTGGCGGGCTGAGACGCAATCTAGCCAACTAAGAAGGGCCACGGATCGAACACGGATGCAGGCCAGCCGAAGCCCTGGCTTCCCAGTCAGCCGTGTTCAATCAGTGTTTCATCCGTGGCTACGAATGCGACGCCTCGGCAGTCTAGGCTGACTTTTCGGGTTGCGTTGAAATCGCAGATTGCGCAGTTAATCTCCTTGTTGTAGCTGGCCTCGTCTGCGTGCGCAGGCTTTTCTGACCGTAAGAACACTGCTGCCGAGTTGGTGGCGGGCGATCAGCCGAGGGATCGGTCGGCCAGCGGTCATCCGGTTTCTCAGACTGCCCAGGAGATTCACCATGCGTCGTCTTATCGCTCTGGCCGTGGCTGCCGCAGCCACACTGTCCCTGAACGTCGTCAACGCTGACGATTGCTGCAAGAAAGCTGAAAGCTGCTGCAAGGCGGCTCCGAAGTGCTGCACGCCAGCACCGAAATGTGAAAAGAAGTGCGAGCCCGTGAAGTGCGCTCCAGCTCCCAAGTGCTGCAAGCCGGCTCCGGCACCGAAGTGCCCGCCAGCTCCGAAGTGCTGCAAGAAGTCGAGCGGCCTGAACCTCGATCTCGGCGCTCTGGACATCTTCGGCCTGTTCAAGAGCAACAACTGCTGCAAGCCGGTTGCAACCTGCAGCGGAGCATCGGCTGCTCACGCTGAAAAGCCGGCTGCTGCTCCAGCTGTCGAAGACGCCCCGGCTCCGCCGAAGGCTCCGTACGAAGACAAGGCTCCGGCACCGGCTCCGCCAAAGAACGGCAAAGCTCCGGCACCGAAGGCTGACAAGGCTCCGGCTCCGAAGGCGGCTGCCTGATCGCCGAGTCCGTGAGGCAGCGCCGGCATCCGCCGATTGCTCAAACAGGACGGTGAGCCTGCAGCGCTGCTGACTCAAAACACGATCGCCCCGGCGAGTCACCTGATTCGCCGGGGCGTTCTGTTGCGCGAAGCCGAATATGCGTCTGCTGAATTCCGAGACGCGTCGATCAATCAATCAATGCCGACCGAATCGACCGCGACGATTCGCCGTTCGGCTGGGATCTGAGTAGCTGGCTGTCCTCGCGGTTTCAGACTCAGCATCATTGGCATTTGCGGTCTCGATCTCTTCAGGCTCGGCTGCTTCGTATTCGGCGACCAGGCGAACCGGGAATTTGGGCAGTGACCACTTCGAGTCTTCCCACTCGACCTGAGATTCCTCCAGCCGCTTCAGCGACGTGCTGCTGTATCCGCCGGGGTGGTAGTAGTCCGGCAACATGCAGCCGGACGTGCAGAGCGAACTCGCGAAGAGGAACAGTATGGTCAGCCGCCGCACCATGAATGAGCCTGCGTTTCGAGACGAAGATTCTCCGCGCTTCGTATCGTCAAGCGGTGGCTGACCGTGGTAGTCGACTGTGCCGGTTCCTCCGGTTTTGCGGCGTGTACCGGTTGTTCAGGCGGAGAGACTCCGCATTCGCTGGGGGATTTGCCTCAGGATAGGCTGCAGCCGGGAGGCTTTTGCCTGTCCGGGCAGGATCAGCGGATGCGCGTCGGGAAGCGGCCCCAGTCGGACAGCGTTTGAGAAGACGCGGGCGGCTCAGGCTGGCGATGCAGTCGCGTTTCGCGGAGTTCTCGTTCTGCTGCGGCAGGACTGGCATTCAGCATCGGCTGCGTGCTGAGTCGCGACAGTCCGTCGGCGGGTCTGGCAAACGGATTCTCCGGATCGGTTCTGCGAACACCGACGGCGACGAATCGACGAT
>JAPOLP010000216.1 GCA_029977045.1 Planctomycetota bacterium | reverse complement strand
CGGAAGCATCTGGCTACCTGTGCCGACACTATCGACATGCGCGGACCGGCGAGGAAGTGACGGTGCTCCTGCTGTGCGGGCCGCCGGGCCCGATTTCCGTGCATCCTCCAACGGCGTGTTACCGGGCTCGCGGTTACCAGTTGCTGGGCGATCCGCAGCTGACCGAGCTGAGCAGCGACGAGCGACAAGACCAGTTTCAACTGGCCGAGTTTCAGGGGCAATCAACGCTGACCGAAGACCGCGTCGCCATCATGTGGGGCTGGAGTGCCGCCCGTCAGTGGTCGGCTCCTGAATCACCTCTATTCGCATTCGCTGGAGAACCGGCTCTCTACAAGCTCTATGTCACATGGGACCGCTCTCACGATCAACGGCCCCTTGCTGAGACACTCCCTCGCGACTTTCTCAGTGCGTTTCTTCCCGCGATTGACGGTCAGATCGGGTCGTCCTCTGTCATGGAACTCCCCGACGAAACGGCCTCTCTTCGTAACTGACGCGCGGCCTGTAACGACGGGACATGGTTTGTCAGTCAGAACGGCCTCAGTGGCGTTCGGCAGTTTGTCACGACAAAGCAATCGACGGACGCGTAACGGGAAATCAGGCGGAGTGAGGGTCGGCAACAGAATGTCGCCAGAAACAAACAACAATCGAAAACAGTCTCTGGCCAGAACCCTCAAATCCTCGGTGAAATCAGCGAGCACTTAGGTTGGCATCAGATGTGCTTTTCAAAACTCGTTGCAGCATGGCGAATTGATCTCGCCAGTCTGATTCCGAATCCACCGTCAGTTTTTTATCACTGAATTGAGGTAAGCGAATGAAGGCAGTCTTTCGAGCAGTGGCTTTCGTAGCTGCGGCACTGCTGGCTTCCGCATCGAGCGCCGAAGCCGCCATGTCGTACAGCTTCACGGGAGTCTCCAACAACAACGTGACGAACACGTCGATTGGCGAGGCCAATCTGTCGATGCTCGTGTCGGACAATGGTGGCGGCTACGTCCGCTTCGATTTCTACAACAGCGGCCCGGAAGCATCGTCGATTACCGACGTCTACTTTGATGATGCTGCCAATCCAGCGCTGTTCGTGACGCCGATCAGTCAGATCATCAACAGCTCGGGCGTTTCGTTTTCAGAAGGTGCCAACCCGAAAAATCTTCCCAGCGGTGGCAGCTTTGACGCAACAAAAGGGCTGACAGCGGACTCCGATCCCGCTGTGCAACCGAATGGCGTCAATCCGGGCGAAACGCTGGGCATCATCCTGCAACTGGATAACAGCCACAGTTACGGCGACGTGATTACCGCTCTGTCGGACACTTCGCTGCGAGTTGGCCTTCATGTTCAGGGCTTCGCCAACGGTGGCAGCGAGAGCTTCATCAACAATCCTGGTGGTGGAACACCGCCAGCCGTGCCTGAACCGTCAACGCTGGCCATCTTCGGCCTTGGTGCTCTGTTCGCCGGTCGTCGGATGCGACGCCGCAATGCGTAGGCACTTGAGTGAGTGTCAGTTTTGACGCCCTTTCAAAAGACAAACCGCTGAGTGATCGCCTCTTCGACCGGTCGCTCAGCGGTTTTCTGTTGCGCTCGCGGGGAAATGTTTCAAGGACTCACTATTCGGCTCGCTTGCGTTTCTGCTGAAACATCCAGGCAACAACGCCGTCCTGCTCTGCATAGAACGGCGTCCAGGAATTGTGGCCGACGCCTTCGTACTCGGTGTACTGGATGCTGCCGCCGGCCTTTTTGACGGCTTCGACCATGCGCTGCGAACGGATCGGCCAGACAACCGTGTCGGCAGTTCCGTGACCGGTTCTGATCGGGACGTTCTTCAAACGCGCGGCCTGAGCTTCGTCGCCGCCTCCACAGACCGGTGCCAGGGCGGCAAACAGGTTCGGGAAGCGCATTGCGAGTTCCCAGGAGCCGAAGCCGCCCATCGACAGGCCAGTCAGGTAAACGCGGTCACGGTCGATCGGCAACTCGCCGAGCGACTTGTCGAGTACGGCTTTGGCCATCTGCAGTTGAGCCGTTGGCTCAGCGGGCATCGGTGAGGACTCCTTGTCGGACCACTCCGCGTGAATCCACATCACTCCGTCGCGGCACTGTGGCACAACCAGGTAGCATGGGAACTTCTCACGCCATTCCGGCTTCGCCATCTGCGTCGGAAAGTGCGGCAGCAGCTTCTGCGGATCGTTGCCTCGCTCACCAGCTCCGTGCAGAAACAGAACCAGGGGATACTGCTTCCCGGCTTCAACCTTCGTCGGCGGCAGAACGAGGTAGCGGAAATCCTCGTCCTGATACTCGCCCCCGGTGAACTTGAGGCTGCGGACTTCAAATTCTCCGATTCGGTCGGCGGCGAGAATCTCGGACGTCATTGGCGAAGCAGTCAGGCAAAGGGTCAAAGCGACGGTCAGGAATTTCAGCACGGCGGGGTCCTCTGGCTGAGTCGAAATGATGATCGATGGCGGCACACGCGTTCGTTCTGCGATCACGCGTGAGTGTCGGAGTGTTGCGGGTTGAATCGCCAAAGTCACGAAACCGGCAGGTGCTGGAAGCGACCTTTGATTTAGCGTACCGTCCCGCGCTGAGCGGCACTGCGACCGACTCTTTAACGCAACCTGATCAGGAGCTGAGCGTGCTGGGACTGGCAGCGAAGATTGACGAAGCGGTGGCGGCGATTCGTGAGAAGTGGAGTGGCACTCCGCGAGTCGGGTTGATTCTGGGGACGGGACTGGGTGGGCTGGCCGAGCAGATCGAGCAGGAAGCCGTCATCGCGTATGGCGATATCCCGAACTTTCCCGAGTCGACCGTTGAGTCTCATGCCGGGCAGCTTGTCTGCGGAACGCTCTCCGGCGTGCCGATCGTCGCGATGGAAGGCCGCTTCCATTTCTACGAAGGCTATTCGATGCAGCAGGTCACGTTTCCGGTGCGTGTGATGAAGGCGCTCGGCATCGAGATTCTCGTCGTGACCAACGCGGCCGGCGGGATGAATCCGCAGCAGCAGCTCGCCGACCTGATGATCATCGAGGACCACATCAACCTGATGGGCGACAACCCGCTGCGAGGGATCAACGACGACAACCTCGGCCCGCGGTTCCCCGACATGTGCGAGCCTTACGACCGCAAGTTGATCTCGCTGGCGAGCCAGTCGGCGCTGGAACTCGGCATCCGGGCTCACACGGGAGTCTTCATCGCGGTGTCTGGACCGAACCTCGAAACACGGGCCGAGTACCGAATGCTGCGCGGCATGGGAGCCGACGTCGTCGGCATGTCGACCGTGCCCGAGGTCATCGTCGCAAAGCACGCCAGCCTGCGCGTACTCGGCTTCTCGATCGTCACCGACATGTGCCTGCCCGACGCTCTGGAACCAGTTGATATCGCAAAGATTCTGAGAGTCGCAGCAGAAGGCGGTACGAAGCTCGCCCGGCTGATTCCTCACGTCCTTGAGCGGCTGAGCGAGGCCGGCTGAAACTCGCGAGTCCTCTGAAACACACCTCGTTCAACATTACCTGAGTCCGGAGATTGCCCGATGAGTCTGCGAGTTCCCCGAACGTGTGTTCTGGCTGCGATCTTCAGTCTGTGCCTCACGACAATCGGTCGCGCCGCTGACGGTGACATCCAGACGTGGCTGCAGAAGCCGGTGATCGATCCGCAACTACCGCTGAACGAAGTGCGTGAGTTCTGCGAGGCACACGTGCCGCCGATGCCTCAGGTGTCGACGGTCGAAGAGTGGGAACGCTACGCGAAGCAGGCTCGGCAGCGCGTGTTCGACGAAGTGGTTTTCCGAGGCGAAGCAGCGAAGTGGCGGGCTGCCGAGTGCCGCGTCGAGTTTCTGGAGACGATCGAAGGCGGTCCTGAGTACCACATCCGCAAGCTGCGTTACGAAGCTGTCCCCGGCATGTGGATTCCGGCGCTGCTTTACGAACCGAAGAAGCTCGACGGGAAGGTTCCCGTGGTCCTCAACGTCAACGGCCACGATCGCAAGGACGGCAAGGCGGCGGACTACAAGCAGGCGCGATGCATCAATCAGGCGAAACGCGGGATGCTCGCACTGAACGTCGAGTGGCTCGGCATGGGGCAGCTCCAGTCTGACGGCAATATGCACTACCGGCTGAATCAGCTCGACCTGTGCGGGACGAGCGGGCTCGCTCCGTTTTATTTGTCGATGAGCCGCGGGCTCGACCTGCTGCTCGCCCACGAACACGCGGATCCGAATCGCGTCGCCGTGGCCGGACTGTCTGGCGGTGGCTGGCAGACGATCTTCATCAGCTCGCTGGACGAACGCGTGACACTGTCCGACCCGGTGGCTGGCTATTCGAGCTTCCGGACGCGGGCTCGGTTTCCGTCGGATCTCGGTGACTCTGAGCAGACGCCAGTCGACCTGGCTGTCGCGGCGGATTACGCGCAGCTCACAGCGATGCGGGCTCCGCGACCGACGCTTCTGACGTTCAATCTGAAGGACCAGTGCTGCTTCGCCTCGCCGCACGCTCTGCCGCCGCTGATGGATGCCGCTTTGCCGATCTTCAAGCTGTATGACCGAGCGGACTCGCTGCGCTGGCACGTCAACGAAGACCCCGGCACGCACAATTTCGAGAAGGACAACCGGCAGGCTCTGTACCGGATGTTTCAGGACTTCTTCTACAAGGACGATCCCAACTTCAGTGCCGAGGAGATCTCCTGCGAGTCAGAACTGAAGACGTTCGACGAGCTACAGGTTGAGGTTCCCGACGGCAGTGAGACACTGCACTCGCTGGCAATCAAGGTCAGCCAGTCACTGCCGCTGTGGACTGAGATTCCGGCGGGTGACTCAGAGCTGGCCGCCTGGCGAACTCTGAAGCGGCGCGAACTGCGACGCCTGCTGCGAGTCCGTGACTGGCACGTCCAAGGCAACCGACAGTCAGAGGGCAGCATCAGCGGCGACGTCTCGGTTTCTCAGTGGCAACTGAACGTCGGCGGTCGCTGGACAGTCCCCGCTACTGTTTTCGAGCCAGGCAAGCCACGCGGCACCGTTCTGGTCATCGCCGACGAAGGCCGAGGCAGTCTCTAGGAACAGGTCACCGAACTGGTCGGCCAGGGAAATCGGGTTGTTGCCGTCGACCCGTTTTACTTTGGCGAATCAAAGATCACTCAGCGTGACTTCCTGTATGCCCTGCTGGTGTCAGCCGTCGGCGACCGACCGCTTGGCATTCAATCGAGCCAGATCGTCGCCATTGCTGACTGGGCTGCGGAACAGTTCAACCAGCCGGTCTCGCTTGTGGCCACTGGTGAGCGAACTTCGCTGATCGGCCTGGCCGCCGCCGCTCAGTCCGACGGACTCGCGTCGGTCACGCTGAACGGTTCGCTGAAAAGCCTGCATCAGGTCATCGACCGAGACATCGCCGTCAACCAGCAACCCGAGATGTTCACGTTCGGCCTGCTCGAACAGTTCGACATCCCGCAGCTCATCGCCGTTGCCGGACGCGACCGAGTGACCGCGACGTTTTCGGAGTGAGACGAGGCTCAGCTCAAACGCGGATTGTCCAGCTCTGATCGCCGCCCTGCTGACGAACGACAAACTGCCGACCGGCTTCGTCGGAACAAAGCTGGAAACTCAGCGGAACGATCTCGCTGCCGACAACCGTCTCGTTGTCGAACATTGATTCGGAGACAAGATCCAGTCGTCCGTTCTGCAGCCGATAAAGCTGCAGCGCCCACGGGTAGCGGTCGACGACAAGCAGTTCGCGCGTTCCCACCTGACCATAGAAGTCGAACTTCTCACGAGTCCGATCGCCCTCGCTGACGATTTCGATCGCCAGATCAGGACCGCCAAGCCAGTGTGTTTCCCGGTCTTCAGCAGCGGTTTCGTTGAGAACAACGGCAAAGTCCGGGCACCGATAATTGTGAGTCCAGTCGGCCAGCTGATCCGTCACGTTTACGCCAGGATACGCCTTACCGAGCCCTTCAGAATCGACCGATATGCCAACAGCTGAGATCAGGTGACCTGATTACTGACTGGTGCTCATTGTCGGGAAGAGGAGCCATCCAATAGATGCCGTCCCAGACTTCATCGTGATGATCGCCGCCACAGGCTTGGCGATGGGCGAGAAGTTCCGCCTCAAGAATCGGGTCTGTAATCAGGATTGCCATTCCTGGAGCCCGCCAACTCCGAGCGTTCGTGTTCAACCCCTTCAGGGTTGGTATCGCAATTTCTGACTTTCCTGGGGTGGCGCGACCACTGTCGCGGTCCGCTTACCCCAGGCTTTGATGTAGAACCGCGTTGCGGTTCGCGGAATCGAGTGTGTCCGCTGTTACAGGGAGTGTCGACCCTGCTTTGCCGATTGGCCATTACTAAAGGCTGCCGGGTGGCAGTCAGCTTTGCTGCCGAATCACTGATGAAAACGTTGCGTCGCTGCGGCTGAGGCTTTGCAGGACGTGGGCGAGGGTCAGGATGGCGTCGCAGGCTGGGAAGGATTCGCCCCACCAGTAGCGGTTTGAGTTTCCGCAACCGAACGCCGCAGTCGTGCCGAGCATCGCGCGGGCGATTGAGCCGCTCGAACTGCCGCCGTCGATCGCTGACGCTCCAGAGAGGTACTCGAACGAGGACAGTGCTGCTGACTCGGTAACGACTGCCGAGTTTGGATGATCGAGACGGCGATACCGGGCAAGCATCTGGCCGACTCGGACGGACGGAATCACGCGGCCACGTTCGTCGAGGAACCAGCAGCGGGCGCCGTCATCGTCGATCAACACGCCCAGGTGTGCGTTCTTCGAGACGACCCGGCGGCTGAGCTGCTTCAGCAGAACCTCGTGCTTCAGTGGCTGATTCGCGGCGGCGAACGATTCAACTTCCGACAGCTGGCACGGCAGCTCGGCGAACAGCCTGCGGAGTGTGCGGCGGACGGGGCGAGGTCGGACGGCGCAGACGATCTTCAGTGGCCGCAGCGCGTGAAAGTGTTTCCAGAGAGCGGCTTCGTACGGCACCAGTGCCTGGAACGACTGCTGAAATCCCGCTCGACGCGTTGGCCGGGCAACGCCTGCCGCGACTCGCCGGGCGACTTCATCGAGACCCGCTCCAAGAGAGAGCGGCAGTGCTCCTTCTGCAACGAGATCGAGTCCCGTCGACGATGCTCCGCAGCCGGAACCGGTGACAAAGATGCCGCCAGCCGTCTGCAGATGCGCGACGGCGAATGCGAAGCATGGACGCGAGACGAGGCCGACATCGGTCACGGGGCAGCCCATCATTCGCAGGGCGTCAATCACTGAGGTCAAGACTGCTGGAGACGACGGGCGTTCGTCATAACCGACGACGATCGACGGTCCGCGTCGAGCCGGCTGCGACTTTCGCCGCGTTCCGCTTCGTCCGGCCAGCGGAATCTGTTCCCACAGAACGCTGGCAAATGCCTTCGCAATTTGTGCGGCAAGTGCTGGGGTGAACTCGTTGAGAAAAATGCCGCGCACTCCGTCAGTTTGAAACACCGACGGCGTTGAGCCGCGTCGTTCCACTTGCTGGATGCGCTCAAGCGTCTGCGGGGGAAGCTGCCCGGTATCGTGCCGGTGCTGGCACTGCCGACACGCCGGATAAAATGCGGCAAGTCGCGACAAGTGGATCGACCGCGAGATCGGATGCCGCTCACCAGGGCAGCGGTACTGAGTCTCGGCAGGCAGCTCGATCAGCGGCCCGGTTTTCGGTGGCGACGCGAACTCGCCGTCGGCGGGCAGCGCCGTCGAGGCGGGCTCAGTCTGTTCGGAAGGCAGGGCATCCATGCCGGTATTCGTTTTCAATCGGAAATGAGAACTGGCCCAAAGGCGAGTTGCTGCGAGGTTGAAGACTGTGCTGGCCGTTGAGACGATCCGTCAGGTTCAGTTTCGACAGAGTCGCTGATCGCTCCGCGATCGAAACGATTTCCGCAGCTGGCTAACAAGTCACAACGTTTCGATCGCGGAGCGATCAACGACTATTGGCAAGCCTGCCGCCGCGAGGGCGGGAATCCTAGTGCGAGTTGCTTTGGAGCCACCAGACGGATGCACGCGACCGAGTTTCTGCAGAAGCCGCCCGAGACGCTGCCCGGCGTCATTGTGCTTGTCGGCGATGAGCGGACGCTGAAGCTGGGCGTCGAGCAGGCGATTATCGCGGCGACGCTCGATGGCGAGGACGAAGCACCGACGAAATTCGCGGGGAAGGACGCGGACCTCAAAACGGTCCGTGACGAGCTGCTTACAATCCCGATGTGGGGCGACCGGCGAGTTGTCATCGTCGAGGACGCCAGCGATTTCGTGTCAGCCAACCGGGCGGCTCTCGAAACCTACGCGGAAAAGCCGGCAAAGAAGTCGCTGCTGATTCTCGACGTCAAATCG
>JAPOLP010001186.1 GCA_029977045.1 Planctomycetota bacterium | reverse complement strand
GAGGCGACCTGCACGACAGGTTCATTCGGGTCGAGCCGGAACGACTCGTACTTCAGCGTCGCTTCAAAGTTGACCGAGCCGCGCTGCCCTGAGGCCGTCTTCAATTCTCGAGCGGCTTTCTCGAAAGACTTGCGGAACTGATCGACAATCTTCTGCCGGAACTTTGGATCGTGGCTACGCGCTTCGGCTCGCAACTTGAGTTTCGGCATGACGACGTTCGTTGCGTCGCCGCCGTTGATCACTCCGACGTTGCTGGTGCCGGAGTTGCGGCCTTTCTGAATCAGGCCGTGCCAGCCGTCGCGAGTCAGGTCGGCAATTGCCAGTGACGCAATCGCTGCCGCGCTGACCCCGACTTCCGGATGCGCTCCGGCATGGCTGGCGATGCCGCTGATTTCGATCTCGATGTTGACGTCGCCGGTCGCTCCGATGACCAGCATTCCAGGTAAGCCACCGTCCCAGTTGAAGGCCAGCTTCGGCTTACCGAGCTTGCCGATGGCAACGTGCCGCGCTCCGACAAGGCCGACTTCTTCCTGCACCGGCCACAGCAGTGTCAGCGGCGGATGAGACAGCCCCTGCTTCAGGATTTCCAGAATCGCCGTCAGGACGACGCAGGCTCCGGCGCGGTTGTCGCCCCCGAGCGCGGTGTCGCTGCCTTTCGGGCGGATGAAGCTGCCATCGCGGACGGGCTCGCAACCGACACACAGCGGCACGGTATCGATATGCCCCATCAGCAGGCGGCGAGGGGCTCGCACTGAGCCCGGCAGTTTCACAATCAGATTGCCGACCTGTCCGCCAAGATCGCTCTTGCGGTTCGCGGAGTCGGTCTGAATGGCCGACTCGGGAACGCCAGCCGATTTCAGTTCGCCGACAATGAAGTCGACGATCGCCTGCTCTTCACCGCTGCGACCCGGGATGGACATCATCCGGGTCACGCGTTGAACGGCGGCTTTCTCGTCAATGCTCACAGGACGCCTCCGTGCGACCGTGTTCAGTCGAACTCCGGCAGATTCCGGAAACCGGACTACCAGCCCAGCGACATGTTCGTTTCGATGGCTCGCTGCGCTTCGTGCAGATCGACGCCGGTATCCATCATGTAAAGGCGGATGGCGTGAACCTTGTCGCCCTTGGCCTTGGCGAGGCATTCGCGGGCAACGTCGCACGGTTCAGCCGAACCGTCGATACCCAGCAGACGCTTCGAGATCACCCAGATATCCCGCGGACGCTTGGTCAGACGCAGAATGTCTTCGTCCGGGTAGTGGCTCTTGGCCACTTCTTCAGCGGCCTCTTTGTCGTCGGCCCACGCAATCATGATGTGGGCATTCGTCTCGATCTCAAACAGCGGCATGGGCAGGGTCTCCTGAACACGGAAAGCCAGATTTCGTGCGACCCGACCGACCTCCGGACCGAGCCTGCAGCGGGAGTATAGTTGCCGATTTCCCGGTCGACTACGGGAGGTCAGCACTGCGAATGGCCGTCCGAACGTTTTCTCAATTTTTTCCGCCGGGGCGTCTGGAGAGACACGCTGCCATCGAAGTTTGCTGTTCAAACGCAGCATTCAGATCAACAACCACCGATCGAACATGAAGCGTCCTCGAATTACTTCCCGGTGTCATACCAGCACGTTCCTG
>JAPOLP010001160.1 GCA_029977045.1 Planctomycetota bacterium | reverse complement strand
CCGGCGTTCCCTGGAACCGGCTTGCGGCGGAATCAGCTCCGGACGCGATGGCGTCGGCCAGTCGTTGTCCGTTGGCCAGATAAATCGCTTCCAGCGTTGTCAGTTCGGTCGGTCGGGAGGTCACGATCTGGTCGCGGTTGGGTCGACCGAGAGCCCGCATCAGTTCGTCGGCCTTCACCAGAGACGCTCGGACCATGTGAATCTCGCCGGCCATCGCTTGTGTCAGCAGTGACTGCAACTGCGGATTCGCCCGGCTGGCCCAGACCTCGGGATGCTTGATCAATACCGCCGGTTTCCACTCTGGCTCCTTACCACGGAACCGACCGCGGGCATCAGGAAGTTGAGATGCCCACTGCCATTGCTCGTCGGTCGCGATCGTCAACTCGGTCCCCGCTGCGTCGTCAGTTTCCGGAAGAGAAATCCTGGCCTCGAAAATCAGGCCCGCCGGATTGGGTCCGCTGCCGGCGTTCTTTCCGACGATCACGATCTCGTTCCTGCCGGCCCGCAATTGAGCCTGAATGCCAACCAGTTCGACGGACTCCCAGTTCGGGTCAGCAACCACTCGCTGACCGTTGATAAACAGAATGTACTCGTTGTCGCACGTAATCACGGCGGCGGCGCGAACAGGCTGCGACGACAACTCGAACTGACGTCGCAGAGAGATCTGGTGGCCACCGTTCGGCCACTGCTCCTCGCCTTCAACAGGCGACCAGATCCACTTGCCACTCAGTGTGGTGCCAGTCACGGTCGAAGCTGTCTCGTCTTCCGAAATCACAGCACGGATAACCTGAGCATCAAATTGAATTGGCGCTGCGCCAGTCACTTGCCAGATCGAATCGACGAACTGCTCGGCAGTCATGCGACGAGGCAGCGGTCCACGAAAGACAAACGAGCCCTCGCTGGGAGCGGTCTCCAGAGCGGGAGTCTGTGCCTGATAAATCTGTGACGTGCAGATCAGTTCTAGCGTCTTCTTCAGATCGAAGCCCTGATCGAGCAGGTCGACGGCCAGGTAGTCGAGCAGATCGGCGTTCCACGGCTCCGTGTGCATCGCGTCGACCGGATGCACGATGCCGCGTCCCATCAGGCGATGCCACAGCCGATTGACGATCGTCCGCGTGAACCGACCGTTGTCGCGGTGCGTGACCAGAGCTGCAAGCTGCTTCATCCGCTCTGGCTGCTCGGCTTTCGGATCAACATTGCCGATCTCGGGAAAGAGCCAGCCCGGACCAACGGTTTTATCGACCGGCTTGTCACAGCGATGCAGCGTCAGTTGCTCGGTCGCGTAGATCTGAGCGAGCCCGTAGGTCTCTTCGAGCGTCCACCGATCAATAAAGCTGTCGTGGCACGAGGCACACTTCAGGTTGATGCCCAGTAGTGCCTGACCGACGTTCTGAGCGAACTGGATTTCCTGCCGCTGCCCGGCACTCACGCTGCCGCGCCAACGGATGCCTTCGACGAAGCCTTCCGCCCCGGAAACGGGTGTCAGCAGTTCCTGAACCATCTGGTCGTACGGCTTATTCGCGACCAGCGACCGATACAGCCAGTTGGTAATCTGCTTCCGACCGCCAGTGATAAAACCCGTCCCCGAATAGTCGTTCCGCAGCAGGTCATTCCAGAACGACAGCCAGTGCTCGGCATACGCAATGTCATCATCGAGCAACCGCCGGATCAGCAGCGTCCGTCTGTCGGGACTCGCATCGGCCAGAAACTCATCCCGAACTTCCGGTGACGGCAGCAGACCTGTCAGGTCGAGCGATACTCGCCGCAAAAAGGCTTCGTCATCGACGACCGCCGGCCGTTTGACGTCGTGTTCAGCGAAGTACGCATCGACGATTCGATCAATCGCGTGCGATCTGCCTTCGACAACCGGCGGCAATTCCGGGCGACGCGGCAGCAGCGGCGGCT
>JAPOLP010000533.1 GCA_029977045.1 Planctomycetota bacterium | reverse complement strand
TGCCAGGTGCCGCATGTCGAGACGCACTCCTGGTGCGAAGCACCAGTCGAGTGGCACTTCATCGATCCGTTTTGCAGGCTCGCCACCGGATGTCGGGCCGTAGTGGTAAGGCGCGTCGACGTGAGTCCCCGTGTGCGTGATCATGTGGACGTCCTCGATCGCCCAGCCTTTGCCGTCCGACCAGACCAGATCGTCCGGAGTCACGCCGAAGAACTGCTGCATCTGAGCGAGCCCTTCGCCAGAGTGCTCGACATAATGAATCGTGCCCGGCAGCGGTTCGCTGACGGCGTTGCTTTCGAGCGGCACACTGAGATCGATCAGCCGACAACCCTGAAACATCGAATGCCCTTCTGTGAGGTTTCCGCGTGACAAACCGCGATGCGAATGAGGCTGTTGCCACACTGTCCTGGACTCGCTGGCCGGAAGTCTGGCTGTTCGGCGTGCTGAGTGCAGCCGACATCGTGCTGACGTACGTCCTGATTGGTTACCACGGCCACGCTGAGGGCAACCCGATCGCCGCCTGGTTCGTCGAGGGCTGGGGCTTGAAGGGCATGATCTGGTTCAAGGCCGGGATGATCACCG
The DNA here is from genome assembly GCA_029977045.1 of Planctomycetota bacterium. Classification (GTDB taxonomy): domain Bacteria; phylum Planctomycetota; class Planctomycetia; order Planctomycetales; family Planctomycetaceae; genus JAPOLP01. The sequence continues at coordinate 4,259 of JAPOLP010000533.1, read as the reverse complement.
TCATCCTTGGAGCCTGCCACTTCGTACTGCCTCACCGCCCGGTCGCCGCCCGCTCGATCATGCGTCTTGGTGTTCTGGCGGCGTTCGCGGTCGTTGCTTACAGCGTAGGATTGCTACTGAAGTCCGCCTGAAGCCGCAGGCGAGTTCCTCCGAAACTCGCAGCAAGAAAGAAACAACGTTCTTCGTTCGTGGCGGCCCCACATGCAACTGCTGGCCTCTTCTGCGTCGTTCCAGGTTTCGGAGAAACCTGGCGACAGCTCACGTCGAATCGCCACCTGATCCGCCGGGACGCTGATCTCGCCGCTTAGCGAATCGCAGACGCCCTTCGTTGACTCGCTTCAGGACGAAGTACCACATCGAGCCGACGACCAGGCCGCAGACACCAAAAGCGAACCACGCGTAGCGGACCAGCCGCGACTGTAACTGATTAACAGGCCGCAGGACCGAGGCAACTCGCTCCTGAACGACCGCCGTCCAGCCGGTTTCGCCGATCGGAGCCAATGCCGCGAGCCACTCACCACCGGAAGCGTCCGGATCGATGACGCTCAGCGGGTCATGATAGGCATCCAGGCGGATACTGCCTGTTGGAGAATCCGCAAGCAGCCTCGCCGTCTGTTCGTCGATCCGCAGTTGAGCAGACGAGTGATCCTCGACGGCACGTTCGAGAACCTCGTCGCTGGCGAAGCGGGAATGGTCGAGCACTCGACCGTTGCGGCTGTCGATCAGCGCGATTGTTCGCGCAACACTTTCCGGACCGGCGACGCTGAACTCGTACTGCGACAGCAACTGCCCGAGATGCGTCGTCCTGGCAAGCACGCCAATAACCTCGGTGTGATCGACGTTCCAGACCGGCACGGACAGAGCAACCATCGTACGGTTCGTCGCTTCGCTGACGAACGCGATCGAAATGTGTCGAGCGCGAAGCGGCGTCACGCTGTCAGGCGTTTCGCCTTTCTGAAACTGCTGATTCAGCCCGTGGAAGTAGTCGCGCCACGAGTAGTCTTCGTCGATCGTTCCCGGATCGTGCGGGCTGCGCCAGCGCTGCCGGCCTTTGGCGTCGGTGAAGAACCAGCTGACATCGAGTTCCCGACCGTGCTGCTTCCGCCGGTCATCGACCTTGTCGCGTGTTTCGTCGAGGACCTCAAGCAGCAGCGATCTGTCTGACCATTCGCCTTGCTCAGCAGCTTCGATCGCCAAACGCAGGCGGTCCGAATCCGCGACGTCAACCAGTTCGTCGAGCCGATCCTGCAGTTCGCGGTCGATGCTCCGCGCGAGGATCCCGACTGATAGAACGTCACTTTCCAGCGCCCGCGACGTCAGGTTGTCCTCGGCAGTCCGCACCGCGCTGTTCATTGCGTTCGACGCGAAGAAGAACATCGCGAGCAGAATGACGCCCGGACCGATTCCCCCCAGCGCGACCAGTGGCCGATTGCGGCGCCGGCGTTCGTGCAGCTTGAGCGCGTCGAGCACCTGCTGCGCGTTCGAGTAACGATGCTCGGGATTCACTCGCAGGCAGCGGTCAACGATGTCAGCCAGTCCGCGACGATCGACTCCCTGTGCGCGATGGTGCTCTTTCGGAGCCGGGCCGCTGGCGACGACTTCGCGGTAGGTATCCAGCCGCTGCTCAAGCGACTCCGTTTTCCCCAGCCGATCGATGACTTCGTTTGATCGGAACGGAGGCTTGCCGACGAGCATGAAGTAGAGCAACGCACCAAGCGAGTAGACGTCCCATTTCGCGTCGGGAACAGCCTTCAGGTCAGCCTGCTCGGGCGGCATGTAGAACATCGTGCCCAGCGACGAACTGTCTTCGTCCAGCAGCCGCGACTGCCCGAAGTCACACAGCTTCGGTTCGAGCGACGAATCAAGCAGGACGTTGGCCGGCTTCAGATCGCAGTGCAGGATGCCTCGGCCATGCGCGTAGACCAGAGCCTGACAAACCGCTCTGACCGTGCGGATGGCGTCATCGGCGGACAGGGGTCCGTTCTGCTGGATGTACTCCTCCAGTGATCCGCCGGAGAGATACTCCATGACGAAGTACGGCGGATCGTGCTGCCAGCCGACGTCGAGCAGGTGCACGATGTTCCGCGACGCGTCCAGCAGTGCGAGCTTCTCGACTTCCCGGTTGAGCTGCGTCCAGTCGAGGCCTCGCCGGTTGGCATACAGCTTCACCGCGACGCGTTTGTTCGTCCGCTGGTCACGAGCGAGCCAGACTTCGCCGTAAGCACCTTCGCCCAGCAGCTCAAACAGCTCGTACCCCGGCACGCGTGGCAGCCGTCCCGCCGGCCGCTCACTCAAACGCCGAGTTGCTTCGCGCTGCTCGGGCGTTTGAATCGGCGTCCTGTCGAGATCGCTGTTCGGCGTCGTGGTCACATCGCTCATTGGCCTGAGACCGTTTTATCAGGATCGTTCGCACAGCGAGGTCAGAGAGTCCTGCGCTGCACTACTGCAGTAGGCTCTTTGCCACGACATCGCGGGCTTTGTCGAAGAACGGCTGCCATTCGATTTCCGGGGTGCCGTCACGCAGACAGTTGCGGACCGCCTGCAGCGTGTTGAGGGCCATGTGCGGGCAGCGGTTGCAGGCACAGGTCTCGCCGGTTGAGGTCATGATGCCGGGTACCGGGACAAACTTGTGCTGCGGAGCCGCTTTCTCCAACGGGTGGATCATGTTCGCCTCGGTGGCGACCAGATACGTGTGCGGCTCGGCAATCGCCATGACGTGCTTGCGGATGGCTTCGGTGCCGCCAATGAAGTCCGCGTGTTCGAGAACGTTGTGCGGGCACTCGGGATGCGCGACGACTTCGCTGCCGGGGTTGTTCCGCTTCGCTCGGAGCAGGTCCTGGATACTGAAGATCTCGTGAACCATGCATGAACCCGGCCACAGGATCATCTGCCGGCCCGTCACTTCGGACAGATACCGCCCGAGGTGCTGATCGGGAACGAACAGGATTTCCTTGTCAGCGGGGACGCGTTCGACGATCTCGCGGGCGTTGCCGCTGGTGACGATCCAGTCGACGAGCGACTTCACCGCCGCCGACGTGTTGATGTACGCGACAGTCTCGAAGTCGTGCCCCTTTGCCCGCAGTTCGTCATGGAACTTTTTGAGAGCCTCGGGCTGGCAGCTTTCGGCAAGCGAGCAGCCGGCGTTGAGGTCTGGAATCAGGACCGTCTTCTCCGGGCTCAGCATCTTCGCGGTTTCGGCCATGAAGTGGACGCCGCTGAACAGGATGCGGGACGTCGTGACCGTCGTTGCGTCGCGAGCCAGCTTCAGGCTGTCGCCGACAAAGTCCGCCACGTCCTGGATTTCGCCGTCGACGTAGTAGTGGGCCAGGATCGTCGTGTCCGTTTCCTTCTTGAGCCGATCGATCTCGTCCATCAGGTCGAGCGGGTCTTCGTAGGTTTCCTGGCTGGCGGTGGGCTGGCCGACTGACATGGGATGAACTCCGGTAATTCAACGCTGTTGTGGCGAACCGGCAAACGTAGTCGAATTCCGGCGCTCACGCTACGATCTCGAATCTCCGCTGTGCGGGGCCTGAGCATTGTAACGGAGCCGTCATGGAAGGCTGCCTGTCGATGACCTTCGAGTTTGACTATTCCCGCGACGTCGAGTTCTCGCGCCTGCTCGCGCGCCGACCGATCCATGATCTGGCGACGGCGGCCCTCGAGATTTCCCGTGACGCTCAGCCGGAACTGGACATCCAGGCGACGCTCGACTGGATCGACCGCCGTGCCGACGAACTGCGATCACTGGTCGCTCAGGCGTACTCGGAACGCGAGCTGATCGCCAGGATCGCCGGCATGGTCGCGGGCGAGTGGGGCATCGTCGGTTCGCCGGACGCGTATCACGAAGCCGACGGCAGCTTCCTCGACCGCGTCATCGAAAAACGCCGCGGTATTCCGATCAGCGTCTCGGTCCTGTACGTCGCCCTGTGCCAGCGCATCGGACTCGACCTGTCACTCGTCGCCGCACCGTTGCACGTCCTGACCCGGTTCGAGGCACCCGAAGGCACGCTGTTTCTCGACGCGTTCGCCGGCCAGCGAATCCTGACGTACGACGAGACGCTTAACTGGCTACGGGACCTCAGCGGCCTGCCGACTTCCGTCATCGAACACTCGCTCGGCCCCGCAGATCCCCGAACGGTGATCACGCGGATGCTGACGAACCTCAAAGTGCTCTACAGCCGGCTGGAAGACTGGCAGTCCGTCTGGCGAGTCCAGAACCGGCTCGTCGCCCTGAACCCGACCGACTACCGCGAACGCCG
>JAPOLP010000322.1 GCA_029977045.1 Planctomycetota bacterium | reverse complement strand
GATTCACTTCCCTGTCGGCCTGTTCCGAACGGAAACACAGAACAGCGAACCCGAGACGGTTGTTGAAACGTAACAGCCTCAGAGAAAAACGCAGGACCGCTGCAACGCTGGTGGAAAAGAAAGACAACCACGAAAGAAACGAAACACACGAAAGGTCAGCTTCCTGCGGCCTTTCGTGTGTTTCGAGTTTTTCGTGGTCACCAGTCTGTTCTGCCCTGGTGCAGAGTGTTGTGGGCTATTCGCCGGTGCCGCCCTGCCAGTTGTTGCTCTGGAAGGGTGAGGCCGGGAGGCCGGCTCCGTTGACCAGATTCGGGTTCGCGAGCTTGTGCCAGCCGAAACGGACGTGTTTTGGAGCAGCGACGGACTCCACACTGACGACGACGTTGCTGCCGTCGATCTCAGCGGTGGCGTCGACGAACTTGCCGTCCTCGCCGGCGATCTGGAACTCGGTCAGCGCTTTGCCGTCGCTCGACTTAAGACCGGCAGCGTGAGCGAATGAGACTCGGGCTTTGTTGCCGTCGATGGCGACCGACTTGAACAGGGGGCCGGAGTAGACGACGTCTTTGCCGTACGTCTTTGTGAGTGCCCAGCGAGCCAGACGGTTGCCAACGTCGAGCTTATTCCGCGGGTGAATGTCCGCGATGTTGTCAACAAGGTCGGTGACGACGGCCATGCCCGTATCCGGAATCTTCAGACTCTGAACCTGAGCTTCCCACAGCGCCGGCAGCTGGCCCTCTTCGTAACGACCGCTCCAGGGAGCGATCTGCACGAAGTAGAACGGCAGCGTTGGCTGCCACTCTTTCCGCCAGCCTTCGATCAGCGCCTGCATCCGGTCGTAGTAGGCCAGGCCGTTCTTCTGAATGACGTTCGTTTCGCCCTGGTACCAGATGGCTCCCCGAATTGAGAACGACGTCAGCGGAGCGATCATCCCGTTGTACATGCCGCCGCCTTTACCGTCCTTAACCGTCCAGGGCTCGATCGGCGATCCGCCCCACGAGCTGTTGATCAGGCCGACCGGGACGTCGAGTTCCTCGTGCAGCTTCTTCCCGAAGTAGTACAGCACAGCAGAAAACGCCGGGATGTTTTCCGGCGTGCAGACTTTCCAGTCGGCAGCAACGTCGTCCGCAGCTTCGGGCTTCTGGACTTTCGGCACGTGAAAGAGCCGGATGTTCGGATGATTCGCTGCCGCGATGGCTTCTGCGGCTCCGTTGGTGCTCGTCAGCTGCCATTCCATGTTCGACTGGCCCGAACCAACCCAGACTTCGCCAATCAGAACGTCTTCCAGTGTGATCGTGTTCCTGCCGGCGATTGTGATCGAGTGAGGTTTGCCGTCGGCCTTACGGGCCGGGAGCGAAACGCTCCATTTACCATTGTCGCCAGCTGTCGCTTCTGCCGAGGCATCGCCCATCGTCACGGAGACCTTCTCGCCGGCGTCCGCCGATCCCCAGATCACGATCGGAGTATCACGCTGCACGACCATGTGGCTGTCAATGACCGTCGGCAGTTTGACGTCTGCCGAGGCGGCGCTGGTGAATGTCGTTAACAGGGCAGCTGCCAGCAGGCCGAGAGCCCGGCCTTTGCTGCTGGTCGTGCCGAAACAGCTCGCCTTTGCGTTCGCACTTTTCGAGGATTTCATTTCAAGGAGTTCCTGTCTGAAGACTGTTCTGGATCAAATGGCCGCTCAACCGTCGTGAATGCTAGTGCCTGGCTGTTGGTCTGCCATCGAATCCGAACTTCCCGGGCAGGGCAGGGGGCGCACGACACGCTCCGTGACGTGCCTTGTCAGCGAGGAGCCTGTGCCCAGCGTTGCGCGTCGTTGAAGAAGTTCACGTAGAACTCTTCGCGTACCCGGTCGTCGGGCCATGCGGCCATTCCAGCTTCGGCTTCGATGATCGCCAGCTTCAGCGCCGCCAGAGCTTTCGTTCTGTCGCCTCGCTGGCGAGCGACGAGATGGCGGTACATCTGCAGCACGACGTGACAGAAACTCTGCGAGGCTTTCAGGTGCCGCGCGAACTCGACATCCAGGCCTTCCGGCGCACTAGAAACAAACGTCCTCAGATCAGTCGGACGCAGCGGCAAAGTGGCAGCCAGATTCTGCTCGAAGGTTTCCTGGTACTGGTAGAACGTCATCGGAGACGAGAACTCGAGGATCGGACGGTCGTCCGTGTGCAGCGGGACGTCGCCGCAGAACTGGCGATAGCCGGCTTCGTCGAGATGCAGGCAGTGGACGAGTTGCAGCGGCGTACTCACCCCAATCAGGCCGAGGTTTTCCGCGATCTGTGGGTCTGCAAATCCCTGCTGCAGTCGTCGGAAGTCGATCTGCAGTGGTTCCGGCGTGCCGATCAGAATACCGAAGTTTGTGTGAGTGTGGTTCATGTACCACAGCGTTGCGTGCGGAAAGACCTCAATGAACCCGCGCATCAGAATCCGAAGTTCTTCGGTGCTGATTGCGGCCATCGGGATCCACGCGCAGGCGACTCCGTCCGCATTCATCCGCTGTCTCATCAGGTCAAAGTATTCGACCGTGTAGAGGTTGCCGTTCTGCTTGTACTGCAGGTTGGTAACGTCGGTGGCGATGACGTCGTATGTGCGCGTGCCGGAGTGCAGATGGTCGCGAGCGTCGTTGAGGATCAGCGTGAACAGCGGGTTGTCGAGCACGCCGAAGTTCTGCTGAGCGGAGTGCTCGGAGGCGCGAGGTACCTCGGGCTCAATCTCGACGCAGTAGGCCTTGATGCCGTGAGTCGTCAGTGCATAGCTGGTTCCGCCCGTCCCGAAACCAACCGTGAGTGCATTCTGCGTAGCAGGGTGCAGCAGCAATGGGAGGTGAGCGAGCATCAGCGCGTCGACTCTTGCGCCAAGGTTCGTTGAAGCCACCAGCTGGTCGTCGACATAGACAAGCCTGTCGATACCGTTGCTTTCCAGCTTAACCATGACGGTTCCGGAAGCACCGGCTTTGACATGCACCAGTTCCGCCAGTTGCGATGTCGGAACGGTTGCGGCGCTGCCGTCCGGCGGAACCTCGTACCAGCGGCCATTCCGAATCTCGGCGACCACTTCACGCAGTACGGGCCGAGACTCAAAGACGATCCAGCCAGCCCACAGAGCGCAGCCGCCGGCCACTGCGGGAAGCAGCCAGCGACGATTGCCCGTCCGAGGAGTTCCGCGTTCTGCCAGCAGGAAAACCGCGACAGACAGGCCGACGAGTACCGCGAACGTACCATGCAGGCCGAGCGTCGGAATCAGCAGAATTCCAACAAGCAGGATGCCGATCACCGAGCCGATCGTGCCCAGAAAATACATCTGGCCAACCCAGCGGTCGCGAGCGGCTCCGACGTCTTCGCAACAGTCGCACACGGCCGGATACACCAGTCCCATAAACAGAGTCGGCAGCAGCATCAGGCCGGCAATGATGATCCCTTCGGCGAGATAAATGTCGGACAGCTGCAGCGTGCCCGCCTTCGATGGTTCTGATATCAGGGCAACGTTGATTCTCGCCGCGAGGTACACGACGCCAAATGTCAGCAGCGAACAGACAGCCGTGCCTGCGTTTGCCAGGCTGAAGATCGAACGGGCATCGAGTTTCCGTCTCAGCAGCGGATACACGATCAGACTCCCGAGGCCCATGCCCAGCAGATAGATCGTGAGCGTCAGTGTGAATGTCGCGGTCGAGTTTGAGTTGACGATGCCGAGAAACCTCAGCCAGACAACTTCAAGTCCAAGGGCCACGAAACCTGCCGTGAGGTAGAGTGGTCCCAGTCTCACAGGTAAGCGGTGTGTCTCTCGCGGAGCTGCGTCTAAGAGGCTGTCGCCACTGTCCGGAACCAATATCCCGCCCCGGCGGCGAAGCAGCACGATGACAGCAAACGCTGCCGCGTTGAGGGCCACGGCGACCAGGCGAGTATTCGAAATGCCGAGCATCTGCAGCCAGAGAAGTCCGGTCGACAGACTGCCGGCGACGGCTCCGAGAATGTTGATCCCGTATGCCCAGGCGACCGCCGAACGTCGCAGCCCCGCAACGCTGCGGACCATCACCGGAATCGTGGCGCCCATCGCCAGCGTCGCGGGCAGCAGAGGGATGACTGCCAGGCAGAATCGCAGCGGTGCCTGCAGGAAATGCCCCTCGCCGAGGCTGCTGACAGCTCCGACGTAAAGAGCGTCGGCCTGTGACAGCAGTGTCGGAACGAAGAGCCCCCAGAGGCCCATCACGGCTTCCAGCACCGCGTAGAGCATCAGAGAGTCCGGCACGCGGCGCATCAGTGGCACTGCCAGCTGGCTGCCAAATGCGATGCCCAGAAAGATGGCGGTCAGAATCGCCGTCGTCGCAGGCGCACTTGCTCCGAAGATCAGAAACATCTGGCGCTGCCAGACGATTTCGTAGGTCAGAGCGCTTGCCCCGGACAGGAAGAACGCCAGGGCGAGGCAGCGGGCTCGGAACGATCGGGAAACGCCAGACGAGCGGGCAGATTTTGTTTGTGAGCAATCAACGGCAGATGCGGAGCGATGCAGCCGTTCTTCGTGCTCCGAGTTGCTCGTTCCCTCGTCCGAATTCATTTCGGCCTCTGCACCTTCCTGTGTTTTCTTGCCGCGATTCATTTTCTGCCGGCTGCTTCAAGACCGCAGCAACAGCCATCACTCACCGGCAAGTTTTCTGGCGCGTTCCGCGAGTTCGACCGGGACTTTCTGCAGCAGCATTTCGACGACGTCGTCGGTCGTGACGCCTTCGCTGTCGGCATGGAACGTCGTCACGATCCGGTGTCGCAGAACGGGAGCGGCAACGGCTTTGATGTCTTCCGTGGTGACGTGGAAGCGGCCTTCGAGAATCGCTCGGGCCTTCGCGCCGACGATCAGGAACTGGCCGGCTCGCGGACCGGCGCCCCAGCTCAGGTATTCGCGAACGAATTTGCGGGCTCCGTCCTCGTTTGGCCGAGTTGCTCGAACCAGATCGCGGGCGTAAACGAAAACGTGCTCGGCAACGGGCACTCGGCGGACGACTTCCTGCAGCGCGAGAATCTGCCGGGCGTTGAGTGCCGGGGTGAGTTCCGGCTGATCGATGCCGGTCGTCGATTTGAGGATTCGCAGTTCGTCCGCGGCAGTGGGATAGCCGACGACAGTGTTGAACATGAAACGGTCGAGCTGCGCCTCCGGTAGCGGGTACGTGCCTTCCTGCTCGATCGGGTTCTGTGTCGCGAGGACGAAGAAAGGCTCGGGCAGGCTATACGTGCTTGTGCCGACGGTTACATGCCGTTCCTGCATGGCTTCGAGGAGTGCTGCCTGCGTCTTCGGCGGAGTGCGGTTGATTTCGTCGGCAAGCAACACGTTCGTGAACAGCGGCCCCTGCATGAACTGAAATGTGCGGCGACCGGTTTCCGGATCGTCCTGCAGAACGTCGGTGCCGGTAATGTCGGAAGGCATCAGGTCGGGAGTGAACTGAATCCGGCGAAACGAGAGCTGTAGAATCCGGGCGACGGTGCTGACCAGCAGCGTCTTGGCGAGGCCAGGGACGCCGACCAGCAGGCAGTGCCCGCGGCTGAACATCGAGATCAGGATCTGATCGACGACGTCCTGCTGGCCGATGATGACCTTGCCGATTTCCTCGCGCATCCGGCGATAGGCGGTCTGCAGGCCCTTGATCGCCTGAGCTTCGCGCTCGCGTACCTCGGCATCGACGGATAGAACCGCGTCCTCACCCGAGGTGGAAACCGCTGCTTCAGAAGTGGCCAAATTGCTGTTCCTTGTCTGAGTTCAACCGGCTGCTATGTTGCCGCCGGTCCGCCCAGTCTCTGCTCTTCCGACCTCTGCCTCAAGGATCCGCCATGCTTCCTGGAATCAAACAGTTCGATCTGACTGGCCGGACGGCCATTGTGACCGGTGGCTCGAAGGGTCTCGGCGCGGCGATGGCGGAAGGTCTGGCGGCCGCTGGATCGAACGTGCTGCTCGTCAGCCGGCATCTGGACGAAGCGGAAGCTGTCGCCACTGAGATCGTCGGGAACTACGGAGTGAAGGCGGTTGGCTTCGAGGCTGACGTCACTCAGCCGGATCAGGTTGCCGCGATGACCTCTCGGGCGATCGACGAATTCGGACGCATCGACATTCTGATCGCCAACGCCGGCATCAACATTCGTGGGCCGATCGAGGACCTGACGTACGAAGAGTTTCTCAAGGTGCAGGACGTCAACGTCAACGGCGTCTGGTTGTGTGCGAAGTCCGTCACGCCTCACATGAAGGCTGCCGGAAACGGAAAGATTGTCATCCTGTGCAGCACGCTGGGGCTCGTCGGGCTCGCGAACAGGACGCCGTACGCGACGAGCAAGGGTGCTGTCGTACAGATGGTCCGGGCGCTGGGGCTTGAACTGGCAAAGGACAACATCAACGTCAACGGAATCTGCCCCGGCCCGTTCCTCACGCCGATGAACGTTCCGATCGCCGATACAGAAGAGGCGAAGAAGTTCATCATTGGAGCGGTCGCTCAGGAACGCTTGGGCGACCTGCGTGAAATTCAGGGCGCGGCGATTCTGCTGTCGAGCGACGCGGCGAGCTACATGAACGGCAGCCTGGTCACCGTTGATGGCGG
>JAPOLP010001011.1 GCA_029977045.1 Planctomycetota bacterium | reverse complement strand
CGTCTCAAACATCCTGAGATTCAATCCAATTACAGCAAACCAATCTCTCACAGCTTCGGAGGCTCGCGTTTCCCGCCCGGCCCTTTGGCTTCGGCCTTGCGAGCCAGCTCTTCCTTCTTCTTTTTCTCTTCCTCACGGAACCGGCGGAAGCGTTCAAATTTCTTGCGGGCTTCTTCCAGCTTCTTGCGATCTTCCTCGCTGAGCATCTTCCATTCGCCAGGAGACTTGTCCCACGGCAACGGCTGGCCTTCAGGCGGTTCAACGAACGTCTCTTTCCATTGGACGACCAGAGCTGATTCCAGTTCGGCCTGAGCCATGACGGCCCACGGCGTTCCCGCGTGATCGCGAACGACTCGCTGCAGGTGCATCCGCGCGAGTTCCGTTTCGCTCATTTTTTCCGGCTGATCGTCGTCGTCTTTGTCAGCACCTGCCTGCCCGCCGTCTTCCGGGATGTCCAGCAGCGACGATCCTTCGGCACCAGACAGAGCGAACGCGTTGCAGGCGACATCGCTGCAGGTCTTCGGCTTTTCGTACATCGCGTTCAACAACGGGACCGAGCTTTCAATCTGCAGCCGTCGCACGAGAACCTGTCCAAGCAGCAGATCGAAGTGCGCACGCCATCGATTCGATGGTTCTTTCGAGTAGTGTTTGCGAGCAGCGACGAGGGCATCCGACACCTGGCCCATCGCATCGTAACTGGCTTCGATATTCCGGAACGCACCGCGAATCGCGAACTGAATCCCACCCGCCGCGAACTCGGTCTGTGGCTGCGGGAAGTCGGCTTCCAGCAACGCCGTCGTGCAGGTCAGCACGGCTTTGCGCAGCGGATGCTTCTCAACGAGCCGCCGGTATTCCGTCTGAGAAACGTACTCGGGCGTGTAGTCGCTCAGCACGATGGGATCGAACGACGGTCCGGTGATGACTCCGTCGTTGTAGACGAAGCAGATGCCGCCGGACTCGTGCGTCAGCTTTGCCAGTCCGAACGGGCCGAAGCCCGACGACAGAACCGGAGTCCGAGGCCGGTCCGCCAGGAATGTGAACAGCGACACGGGATACTCAGGCATCGCCGTCGCCGGTCCGCGTTCGACGGGCAGATGGAAGACCTCGGACGTTTCTTGATCAACCCAGCGAATGTTGACTTCGCGGCGGCTGAATGGGGCAAGCGGCCCCAGAACATAAACCGGCATCTTGTGCTCAACGACAACCTTCACCGCCTTGTCAACCGCTTCCAGATCGTTACCGCTTTCGTCGGTCAGCACGACGAGCATGACGTGATAGCCCTTTCGAGCCTGCACGCGATATTCCATCGCAGCGGTATGCACTGCAGAGAAGACGTTCTCGATTCCGGTGTCATCAGCCGGGATGCTGCGAACGGCCTTCCGCAGAGTTTCCGGATCCGACGTCGGCGTCTTCGTCATCAGAGTCGCCTTCTGCCCGAAAGCGACGACCGTCGACAGCAACGCGTCGGGTTCCCGGTCAGCCAGCTCGCCAAGCTCCTGATAGACGCGATCGAATCGGCCAATCACCTGCTCGCGTCGCGTTCTCAGACTTTCGGACGCATCGAGCAACCAGACAACCAGAACCTTGTGCTCCTTCAGAGCGGCCAGGATCTCGGTCGTAATTCGATCGACGGAACCGATATCCCCGTCGGTGGTGACGACTTCGCCCTGAATCCCGGAAACGAACTCGTCGAGATCGACCTTTTCCATATCGGGAACAAGGGCGACTGTCTCGGTCGGGAGTTCTGGCATTCCAAACTCGGACGGCGACTGCGGCATGTCATTGACCTGGCGGGTCGCAGACTCGATGACCGCCGTCGCTGTCGTCGCCAGGACGGGCACGTCCGAGTCCGTGTTCCAGGTGTCCTCTTCCGTGACGACTTCCCTGATCGGCGTTTCTTCCAGCGTTTGGAAGACGCTGACAATCTCCAGCTTAGGCCTGGCGGTGTTCAGCGAGAAGACGAACAGCGAGAGCAGAAACAGCAGGACGATGTGGGTTCCCAGCGAGAACACCCACGATCCGTATTCTTCCAGCCCTCTCCAGACACCACTCCGCTCCCCCGTCACAGCGGGATGGGGGCGGTCGTGAGGATGAGTCGTCTGAAGAGACATGCAGATTTCCCTCGCCGAGGCCAGCACGGACGGCCTCAGCAATGCACGAAACGTGCCGTTTGCCGCGTAATTAGCGACTCCGCTTTGTTACGCGTAAACAGCTCGCACGTTGTGCCGAGCGGGATCACTCGGCGCGCGACATCGCGCATCCAAACGCGTGCTCATCCGGGCAAACTCTGGCGAAACAGAATTTCTCTGGAGAATTCGTGGAATTACCCGGTGACGGGACGGCGCCCCGCAGACTGCAAGGTCTCGCGCGTCGCCACTATCGGCTGCGAATCCGATCGACAGCTCGCTGCATCTCGTCGCGTAGTAGCTCGGTGAGGCCTTCGGCTTTCAATTGCCCTGCCAGAAACATCTCGCTTCGATCGCCTCCGGTCTGGGCCAGCACACGAAGAATAGCGATCCGCACACGCTCATCCGGAGCTGCGAACAGTTCGATCAACGCCGCCTCGCTGTGCTCGGCCGGACCGGCCAGCCGCTCCCGGACGAGCGGCGAATACGGGTTGTCTCGAGCCGTACTGAAGCGGTCGCCTTTTCCCGGCGGCCCCAGCAGCT
>JAPOLP010001119.1 GCA_029977045.1 Planctomycetota bacterium | reverse complement strand
TCGGCGTTAGCCGATCAGTGTTCGCGGTCGATGCGGCGGTAGCGGTCTGTCAGCCAGGAGGCTCCGTCGCGGACGGACTCGACGCCGGAGCGGAACTGGGAGGCCTGCGAGGCGTGGAAGAACGTGAACGAGATCAGGACCAACACTGCCGCCGCAAAGAGCAACGCGTTTCGCAGCCGCTGGTTTCGCGCGAAGGTCTCGACGACGGAGACGTACCAGGCACGCTCGAATTCCTGGGGCAGCGTGCGGGCTCGTGTCATCTCGTTCTGCAGCATCAGCTCGGAGCCGACCGGGATGCTCTCTTCGCCGGGACGCGTGACGTCCAGGTTCAACCGCGCAAGTTCTTCGAGCACTCGCGGATCGTGCTCCAGAGCTTCGGTCACCTTCTTCATGTCGGTGACCTGGTGTTCGAGATCGACTAGCTGCGACTTCAGGCTCTGCGAATCCGCCGACAGGACGAGCAGCGTGTTGACCTTCGGGGCCAGAGCGACGGACGCATACAGCACGGCAGCGATCAGCAACTGCGTCCAGAACAGCAGCGAGACCACCCACTCGATCGCCCGCACTTCGGACGACTGCTGCGGGCCGAGGCTGGCAGGACGGGGAGCCCGGGATGGGCGAGTGACTTTCCGGGGCAACTGAGCCGTAGCTGAAACCATACGCTCGACGATGCTCGCTCAAACGGAAGGCCAGAGTCCGTTCTCTGCCGTAGAGATTCGCTGACAGGCGACTCGACACGCTGTCACCGCGACTGGCCCGCTCCGACTCGCTGAGTACGCTGCTGCCGCGTGCGTCGGAAGCGAAATCGGGAAAAAGAAAAACGCCCGGCTGCCAGAGACAGCCGGGCGTTGTCATTCCCTGATGTCGACTCAGCGATGACCTACGAGATCGTCCCGCCGAACGTCGCCGAACCACCCAGAATCTCTTCGATTCGCAGAAGCTGGTTGTACTTGCAGATGCGGTCCGTACGACTTGCAGAACCAGTTTTGATCTGCCCCGTCGACAAAGCCACCGCAAGGTCCGCGATCGTATTGTCTTCCGTCTCACCCGACCGATGACTCATGACGGCGGTGTAGCCGGCACGGTGCGCCATCGCCACGGCCTGAATGGTTTCGGTGAGTGTGCCGATCTGGTTCACCTTGACGAGGATGCTGTTTGCGACACCGCGTTCGATGCCGTCGGCCAGACGCCTGGGGTTCGTCACGAACAGGTCGTCGCCGACGAGCTGGCACTTATCGCCGATCGCGTCGGTCAGCTTCTTCCAGCCGTCCCAGTCGTCTTCCGCCAGACCGTCTTCGATCGAGCAGATCGGGTACTTGGACACCCAGCCGGCCAGCAGTTCGACCAGGCCGTCGGAATCCAGTTCCTTGCCGTCCAGCGTGTACTTGCCGGTCTTCTCGTCGTACAGCTCGGTCGACGCACAGTCGAGTGCGATCTTGACCTGATCACCGAACTTGTAGCCGGCCTTCTCGACAGCGATCTGGATGACTTCGATCGCTTCTTCGTTCGAGCCGAGGTTCGGAGCGAAGCCACCTTCGTCGCCAACCGCGGTGCTCAGGCCCTTGTCGTGCAGGACCTTCTTCAGAGCGTGGAAGACTTCGGCACCACACCGCAGCGAGTCGCTGAAGTTGTCGAAGCCCAGCGGCATAACCATGAATTCCTGGAAGTCGATCGAGTTATTCGCGTGCTCGCCGCCGTTGATGATGTTCATCATCGGAGCCGGCAGGCAGTTCGCACCGACGCCGCCCAGGTAACGGAACAGGGGCAGCAGGCTGGTCTGAGCCGCCGCGTGAGCACTCGCCAGCGAGACAGCCAGAATCGCGTTCGCACCGAGCCGCGATTTGTTTTCGGTGCCATCGAGTTCGATCATTGTCGCGTCGATGAGCGCCTGATCGAAAACGTCCTGACCGATCAGCCGCGGAGCGATCTCGTCATTGACGTTCGCGACGGCCTGCTGGACGCCTTTGCCGAGGTAGTAGTCCTTGCGATCGGTATCGCGGAGTTCGCAGGCTTCGTGCTTGCCAGTGCTGGCACCGCTGGGAACCGCCGCTCGCCCGAGCTGGCCGTCTTCAAGCAGCACGTCCACTTCGACAGTCGGATTGCCGCGGCTGTCGAGGATCTGCCTGGCATGGATATCGACGATTTCGGACATCGGAGTTTCCTTT
>JAPOLP010000196.1 GCA_029977045.1 Planctomycetota bacterium | reverse complement strand
TGACGCTGACCATCTTCTGCAGCAGATGATTGCTTTCGAGCAACTCGGCGTCGTTGAGGTCTCGCAGATCCGCCTTGTGCTCGCGCGGTGCAATCAGCAGGTGGCCGTTGTTGTACGGAAACCGGTTCAGCACGACGAGACAGTGCTCGCCGCGCAGCACGATGAGATTCTCCGCGTCAGCAGTTGTCTCACAGTCGCGGTAGTGACACAGAAAGCAGTCGTGCTTTGGCGTGTCGGCGGGATCCGTGCTTTGAACGTAAGCCAAACGCCACGGAGCCCAGAGTCGGTCGTGAGACATGAGCAGATTTCCTTCCTTGGCTGCCGAGACAGCAACTGCCGCTGGCCTATTTCTTCGGGATCAGCAGCAGGTCACCAGTCGACACGGCCGTGCCGGACTCAAAGTAGTTCGCATCGCGCAGAGCGTCGACAGAGACTCCGTACTTCTTCGCGATCGCGTCGAGAGTCTCGCCCTGGCGAACTTCGTGCCAGGTTGACGATGACGCGCCGCTGGCTCCTTCTGAGCCGATGACTTTTTCAGCAGGGACGTTTGGAACGGCACCCAGATCGCGGGCTCCTGATGCACCCGGCGTTGGCGCCCAGTTTGGACCCGGAGAAACCGGCGTCGGCTGTACCAGTGTGGGAGCATTCTGACCGACCGGCCCGGTCGGTGGCGGCTGACCGTACCACATTGGCCCACAACCGATGGTCGTCAATAGAGCCGTCAGGCAGCACAACAGTCGCGGCAGCGAATTCCGTTTCATGTTCGGGGTCCTCTGAAATCCATTGCAGAGTCGGGATGGAATATCGAGTCAGCTCTGAAGCTCGACTGGCAGTTCATCAATCTTTGCGGCGCAGATGAAGTCGTTTTCGGACAGGCCGCCGATCGCGTGCGTCCACAGTTCGATCGTGACGTGCCGGTAACGCTCCAGGTGCAGGTCCGGATGGTTGCCCTCAGCTTCTGAGACTTCAGCCACCTTTTCGAAGAAGCTCATCGCAGCCATGAAGTTCTTCACGACCCACGACTTGCGGATTCTCTGACTGTCCTGGGTCACTTCCCAGCCGGTCAGTTGCTTGATCTGCTCGGCAGCTTCTTCGGGCGAGAACTTCGGAACCCCGCCTTCGCACGGCAGGCACTTCTTCGCGGTGAGCTGATCGCAGGACAGGATTTCCATCAGTCGGCCTTGGTCTTTCTGCTGCTCATTCCGGCTGCGGTGGAACGCCGAGTGATTTGCCGCCGTCGATTGTGATTAGCGTGCCGCTGACCATGATCGCCGCATCGCTCACGAGGTACAACACCGCTTGAGCGATCTCCTCGGGCGTGATCATCCGACCGAAGGCCCTCGCCAGTGGGCTCGCAGCGATCAGGTTCTGAATCGCGAGGTCGCGATCGTCGGCAGCGTCGAGTTCGGATTCGATCATCCGTGTCCCCCCGACCGGGCCAGGACAGACGGCGTTGACGCGAATCCGGTCCTTCGAGTGGCACAGGGCCAGTGACTTCGTCAGCCCGGACAGGGCCAGCTTGCTGATTGAGTAAACCGGATCGTGAGCCCGCGGCAGGATCCCCGCATTACTCGACACATTGACAACCGCCCCGCCCTTCCCGTCGGCGGCCATGTATCGGATTGCATGTTTGCATCCGAAGAACGCGGCTTTCAGATTTGTATCGATGCAGGCGTCCCAGTCAGCTTCCGAGACGTCGTGAATCTGCTTAACCATTCCGATGCCGGCGTTGTTGACCAGAATGTCGACCCGCCCACTCGATCTCGCCGCAACATCAAAGACAGCAGCGAGTTCCGACTCGCTGCGGACGTCACACTGGCGCTGCTCGATGCCTAGCTCGCCGAACTGCTCGTCATTTTCGTCGTGTAGCGGCGAGAAGTCGGCAGTGAAGACTTTTGCACCCTGCTGTGCGAGCAGGAGCGCCGTAGCTCGCCCGATTCCGCTGGCGCCTCCAGTGACAACGGCAGTCCGACCGGTGAGCATTTCTGAAGTCATCCTGTCAAATCTCCGTCTGAGAATCGATTTTCAAGAAAGTACGGGCAGACTGATAACTAATTATGTGGAAACAGGTTACCGTCATCCGCCCGACCTTCGCGGCGAGGCCGTCAGCTTCGTGCGCGAATCTTGCCGGAATCTGCCGAACTAATCCACGGAGCTGATGGTAACTTGGCTGTCCGACGCGGAATGAGACATCTCGGCACATCAGTATCTCCGAGGTTTCCCGACGTCTGACGGTTTCGTAGACTCCCGCCCCGCTCTGAAAGCTCATTTCAACTCAGTCAATATAGAGGCACAGTTATGGCTCTTTGGACTCACGGTGACATGTCCCGCCGACACTTTCTGCGCCACATGGCGGCAGCGGCGGCAGTTGCTCCGACGCTTGATTTCATCAGCCACGTCGAAGCTCACGCTCAGACGGCTCGCAAGAACAACAAGGCCTGCATCCTGATGTGGTGTGGCGGTGGACCACCAACGATCGACATCTGGGATTTGAAGCCAGGCTCAAAGAACGGCGGCGAATTCCAGCCGATCGACACGGCGGCTCCTGGCGTGCAGATCAGCGAGCACATGCCGAAAACGGCGAAGGTGTTTGACAAGCTGTCGCTGGTCCGCTCGATGAGCACCCGCGAAGCCGACCACAACCGTGGCCGCTACTACATGCACACTGGCTTCGTTCCGAATCCAACGGTCGTGCACCCGGCATTCGGCTCAGTCGTCAGCCACGAAGCTGGATCGAAGCGCAAGGATCTCGAAATCCCCGCGTTCGTGTCGATCAACGCTCCGAGCGGCAGCCCCGGTTACATGGGTACCTCGAACGCTCCGTTCGTCGTTGGCAGCGATGGCCGCATTCGCAATGCCGATCGCGGCGACCTAGCGGACGTTCGACTTGGCCAGCGGCTCGACATGCTGCAGGTCATCGAAGAGGGCTTCATCAAGTCCGGTCGTGGCGATCTTCCGCAGTCGCACAAGGACGTCTACACGAAGGCCGTCAACCTGATGACCTCCAAGCAGATGGCCGCTTTCCGAGTTGAAGACGAACCGCAGGAAATCGTCGACATGTACACCGGCGGTGCCAACGGTGCCGGCGGCATGATGGGCCGCGGAAATCAGTTTGGCCGCAGCCTGCTGATGGCTCGCCGTCTGGTCGAAACGGGTGTGCCGTTCGTCGAAGTCGGCGTCAACACCGGCGGCTGGGACCTGCACAACGGCGTGTTCGACGCTCTGAAGAACACCAACCTGCCGCCGATGGACACCGCGATCGCCGCTCTGGTCACCGACCTGACACAGCGTGGCATGATCGACGACGTCACGCTGGTGTGGATGGGTGAGTTCGCTCGTACGCCGCGTATCAACCAGAACGTCGGTCGCGATCACTGGGCCGCGAGCTGGACGAACATGATCGGCGGCGGTGGCCTGAAGAATGGCCAGGCAGTCGGTGAAACAAATGCTGACGGCACGGCCTGCGTCGGCAAGACGTACCAGCCGGGCGATATCTGGGCGACCGTCGCTCACGCGATGGGCATCCCGACGAACATCGTCCACACGTCCAAGAACGGACGTCCGATGAAGATCGCCAACGGCGGCACTCCGATCGCCGAACTGATTGGCTGATCGATCGATTGCTCAGTCATAGAATGCACGCGGGAGTCGATTTCGGCTCCCGCGTTTTCGTAGGTACCTCGCTTCTTCAGGAGTCGCCTGTGGCGTCGTCTCCGGACATCGAAGCACCTCCCGTCCCCTGTGAAGAGTTCGTGCAGCTCTTCAGCCGGAATCAGCGCCGGTTGTATCTGCACATTCTCGGGCAGGTCGGGAATCCGGACGATGCCGAGGAAGTCCTGCAGGAAACGAACGTCATTATCTGGAGCAAGTTCGACCGGTTTGAAATCGGGACGAACTTTATCGCCTGGTCGTTTCAGATCGCGAATTACGAAGTGATGAAGTTTCGCGATCGGAAGCGAGCAGCCCGTCGGCTGGTCTTTTCTGACGAGCTGATCGGGACGCTGGCTCAGGAGTCCGAGGAGTCTCAGGACGATCTCGATCTGCGACGGTCGGCACTTCGTGAGTGCCTGCAGAAGCTGCGGCCTGGCGACCGCGAACTGATTCAACAGCGATACGCACCCGGTAGCAGCGGGCGTGACGTCGCGGAAAACATGGGTCGGCCAATGAACTCGGTTTATCAGTCTATTGGCCGGATCCGGAAGTCACTGTTTGAGTGCATCAACCGTCGCCTTACGACGGAGTCAGCCCAGTGAGTAATCGACTCGAACAATACCGCCGACTGGTTGAACTGATTGAGCGACAGCTTGAGCAGTGCATTACAACTGACGAATTCGCGCAGCTCGAAGATCTGATTCGCAGTGACGCGGACGCTCGCACGTTCTATCGCGAGTATCTCGATCTGCACGGAATGCTGCACTGGGGAACCGCACTGACGGACCAGTCAGATGACGGCGCCGCTCTCGATGAGAACGCTGCTTCGGTGCCACCGGACCACGCGAACCTTGTTCGTCCGGCAGCGACTGGCGCCAATTCGACCGCGGCTCAACGGCGATCGATCACGGCGATTGTTGCGCTGTGCGCTGCAGTCGTTGTCGGTGCCGCGATCTTCCTCGCGGGAGGTCCTGACGAGCAGAACCAGTTGGCTGGAGTTCCCGCTGATCCGACCGCGCCGCAACAGCCGGAGGAAGCGCAGCCGGAGTTGAATGGTGTGGTCGCGGAAGCTGACAGCAATCGCGACCGCGGTATGGCGAATGGACCGGTCAAGCTGCCGCTGAGAAACGGACGTGATGCACGCGGAGGCTCCGCGACACCGGAATCTGGCACCCCAATTACCGAGAACACTCTGGTCGCCCGCGCTGCGGACAAGCTCCCGGCTGATCGTCGAGTTGAATCGGGCACGCAAGCGATCGTACCGTTTATTAACGAGCAGATTCAGCAGGGCTGGCGCGATGCGGAAGTGGTTGCGTCGCCCAGGTCGAGTGACTCGGAGTGGATTCGACGCGTCACGCTCGACATCGTCGGGCACATTCCGACTGCCGAACGCGTCTCGGAATTCCTTGCGGACAAGCGCGAAAACAAGCGCGAGCTGCTGATCGATGAACTGATTGACGACGAGGATTACGTTCGTAACTGGTCGACGATCTGGACGAACCTGTTGATCGGTCGGTCGAACCCGCGGGGCGTCAGTCGCGACTCGCTGCAGAAGTTTCTGCGCGACAGCTTCGCCGAGAATCGTGGCTGGAATGAAGTCGTCGCTGAGTTCATTTCCGCCGAAGGTAGTGCCGACGAAAACGGAGCGACGAACTTCCTGATCGCTCATGTGAATAACGAAGCTGTTCCGGCAACCGCGATTACCGCGAAGCTGTTCCTTGGCCTGCAGATTCAATGTACGCAGTGCCACAACCACCCGTTCAATGACAAGACGCAGGACGAGTTCTGGGCCTTCAATAGTTTCTTTCAGCAGGTCGACGTCAAGCGCGCGCCAATGGCCGACAACCCGGAATTGCGGCAGGTTGTACTGACTGACCGGCCGGAGGGCGGCCCAACGTTTTACGAAACGCGAAGCGGCCTGATGAAAGCTGCGTTTCCTCGCTTCGAGGCTCGTAGCGTCGACGAGTCCGAGACCGTCAATCGCCGCGATGAGCTGGCTGTTCTGGTGACGTCTGGCGAAGCACCTCAGATGGCGCGGGCGTTCGTCAATCGGATGTGGCAGCATTTCTTTGGTGTCGGCTTCACTCCGGTGGTTGACGATATGGGGCCGCATGTTGCCGTCAGCCATCCGGAATTGCTCGACAGTCTGACTAGGGAGTTCGTTCGCAGCTGCTACGACGTCCGGCAGCTTGTCCGCTGGATCTGTCGCACGGATGCGTACAGCCTGACGAGCCGCTTTGGCGAATCAAACGCGGTTGATGACCCGTCGACCGGCGAGCTGCCGCTGTTCAGCCGGGTCTATGTGAAACCCATGACGGTCGAGCAGTTGTTTGACTCCTTGCTGATCGCCACTGGAGCCCGTGAGGCATTCGGCAGCGACTGGGCCAGTGTCGAGAAGCGGCGGCAGGACTGGCTGCAGCAGTTCGTGATGGCTTGGGACACGGACGAGAACGACGAAGCCGATCTGTTCGATGGGACGATTCCGCAGGCGCTGATGCTGATGAACGGCGAGCTGATTCAGTTGTCGCTCGAATCCGATCGCAGCACGTATCTCGATCAGGTTGTTCGGTCCCGTACTTCGGAGAACGAAAAGATCGAGGCGATTGCACTGGCGGCTCTGTCGCGTCCGCCGAGCAAGAACGAGACGACCGCTGTCCGGCGCCTGGTGCGCGAGCGGTCAGCCGGGCGAGTGGCGGCGGGCAACGCTGCCGGTGCTCTGCGCGGCAGCCTGCAGGACTATTTCTGGGCCTGTCTCAACTCGAACGAATTCATACTGATCCATTAAGCTGCCTGAGCATGTGTTGTCGCAACCCGGAGCTGTCGCTCCGTTTGATTCGGTTTCGACAGCTGCTGTTTCAACGTGCCGAGGTTGCTGATGGTCGAGCCACGGGAATCCGACGAACTGCTCGCCCGTCTGCGCGCGGACGGTGAGCAGGTTCTCGCGGACGAGTTCTCGCGGCATCGCCTGCGGCTGTGGCGGATGGTCAGCTTCCGACTCGATTCGCGTCTCCGTGGCCGAGTCGACCCGGAAGACATCCTGCAGGAAGCGTTTCTCGACGCAGTGCAGCGTCTCAATCATTTCCTCGCGAATCCCCAGACGTCGCTGTTCATCTGGCTGCGGCTGATCGTCATTCAGACGATGCAGAACGTTTATCGTCGGCATCTCTCGACGCAGAAGCGGGACGCGTCGCGCGAGGCATCGAAGGCTCGTGATGAGTTTGGTGACTCGACTGCGGCGTCGATCACAGCGTTTCTCGCCGGACAACTGACGTCACCCAGTCAGGCGGCGATGAAGCAGGAGCAACTTGCGCAGCTCGACAAGGCATTGATCCGGCTGTCGCAGCTTGACCAGGAAGTCCTTGCGCTGCGGCACTTCGAGGAACTCAGTAACGCGGAAACTGCCGAAGCACTCGGCATCGACCCGAAGGCTGCAAGCGTGCGATACTTCCGGGCTCTGCGACGGCTGAAAGGCGTTCTGGAAAAGCTGTCCGCGTATCAGCGCGATGACTCTCAAAGCTGACCGCTTCGGCTTCAATCAAGCAGATCAACAGCCTTCTCTCACCAGGGAACCGGCGACTGTCGTGCCGGGATAAATTACGAAACTGGAGTTTCGACTGTGCATTGTTTATGTCCGCGAACAGCGATCCGTTTTTCAGGGTTGGCTACCGCGTATCTTCTGCTGATTTCTGTCGGTCCGCTGAATGCTCAACAGGCAATTCAGCAGACGGCGTTCGTTCAACCACAGCAGACGGTGAATACCGAAGTCGACATCACACCCGAGGCGATTGAAGCGCGCCGCAAGGGTGCGTCTGAACTCGCTGACCTTGATGAGGAAAAGAAGAAGGAGGTTGACAGCCACTACGCGAAGGCACTCGACCATCTGAAAGAGATCGCTAAGGCGAGAGTTGATTCGGCAAAGTATCGAACTGACGCGGAAACTGCACAGCAGCGTGCTGCGCAGATGAAGGACGAACTGGAAAAGCTACGGAATGCGAAGCCCGTCGAACCGTCGACGGTCGAACCGTCGGAACTCAAAAAGAAACTCAAAGAGGAACTCAAAGAGATAAAGGTCGAGCTGCTGACGGCTCAATTGCAGGAACTCCTGGCGCACGAAGGTCAGCTTAAGCCGCGGCTTGATGAGTTGACGAAGGAAAAGGAGATGGCGGTTGTCGAGCAGAAGACTCGCGACAGCCGACTGAAAGACATTCCGGCTGAGCTGACACTTGCCAAACAGGAGCGTGACAATCTGCAGAAAGAGATCGAGACGCCGCCGCCCGCCAACGAACCGATGGCACTGACCCTTGCCCGTCGAACGGAACGCGTGACGAGACGCCTTTTCATAGACGAAAAAATCACTCGTCTGGAAAGCGAGCGAGATCGTAATGCCGCGGAGAATGGAGCGGGAATTCTGCAACTGGCGGTGGACCTGAGTACGGAAAAGCTGGCCTCTGCGGAAAAGGAACTGCGACCTCTGGAGCAGACGATCGCCACGATACAGGAAGTCATTGCCGCCAAGGGGGTTGAACAGGCGCGTGAAGAGGCCGACAGAATTGCCAAGGAACCTCTCCTGCAGAAGATTGCAAAGAGAAACGAGGAATTGGCAGAAGCCACAAAGGATCTGCTCAAGACAGGCACGGACGACAAAACGCGCGGGCCACTCGAACAAGCACGTCTGGATCTCGAAAAAACGAAGAAACGGCTCAATGAGGTGGAGACGCTGTATGCGGACCTGCAACGGAAGGTGGACAGCGTTGGTCTGACGAACCCGATCGGTGCGCTGCTGCGACGGGAACGCATCAAGCTGCCCGATCTGTACGTACGCAAGCCGAAAGTGCGAGCCCGTCGCGTCCTGATCGAGGATAAACAGTTTGAGTTGTTTCGGTATGACGATGACCGGCGCAAGCTCTCCAATCGTGATGCGGCGGTTGACGCTCTGTTCAGAAAGTTGCCTGTTGAGGAACAGGAAGAGCCTGATGAGAAACAAAAGGCTCTGGAAATGGAGGAACGAAGGAAGCTGGAGGAGGATGCCCGGAAACTACTCGCCAGCCAGGCCGAGTTTCTCGATAAACTTC
>JAPOLP010001112.1 GCA_029977045.1 Planctomycetota bacterium | reverse complement strand
ATGGGTCGACTGAAATGAGCATGACCAGCTCTCCTAGTGTTCTAGTTGGATAGTACGGTATCCACTTGCTCGATTCAGTCAACACCGAAGTTCCAGGTTTTGCCAGGAAAGTTGTGATCGCAGAACCAGGGCCAACGAAGTGGCTCCGACGAACTCGCGACCTGACCGGCAGTGAACGAGGTCACGAGCCCCCGCGATCCAGCAAGCCCTTCAAAGACTCGGACTCGTTGCCTCGTCCACTACGACAACTCGACCTCTAGCGATCATCGGGGCAGTCAGACGGACCACTCACAGAAGGAAACGAAGCCAACGAGGCATTGAATCACAGCCTTTCTTCGTTGCCTTCGTTCCCTTCTGTTAGACTTCCGGGTGTTCGCCAACCAGATTGTGGAGCAATTTCAGAAGCACTCGCGACTCCATTTGACTGCGTTGTCACAGCTCAAAGGCCTGCCTCATGTCTTCACTTCACGCACTCGCCGACCAGTCCCGCCGCAACTTTCTAACGTCGTCGGCGAGTGGTCTCGGAGCGGCAGCGCTTGGTTCGATGCTGACTGCCGACGGACTCTTCAACGACGCCAGCGCCGCTGGGCTGCCATCGTCGGTGAATCCGCTCGAACCAAAAGAGTCACACTTTGACGGCCCAGCGAAGGCGTGCATCTTCATCTTTATGGCCGGAGCACCCTCGCAGCTCGACCTTTTCGACGCGAAGCCGAAGCTCAACGAACTGAGTGGCAAGCCGCTGCCGAAAGAGCTGCTCGACAAGGTCCGCTTTGCGTTCATTCAGAAAGAGTCCGCGACGCTGCTGGGCACAAACCGGACGTTCCAGAAGCACGACGAAAGCGGCATGGAGTTCTCCGACCTGCTACCGCACATAGGATCGTGCGCCGACGACCTGCTGCTGATCCGCTCGCTGCATTCGTCACAGTTCAATCACCACCCCGGCCAGTTGCTGATGCAGTGCGGGCGAGCAAACTTTGGGCTGCCGGCGATGGGCTCGTGGCTGACGTACGGACTCGGCAGCGAGTCGCAGAACCTGCCGGGTTACGTCGTGCTCACGGCGGGCAGAGGCTCCAGCGGCGGCGCGACGCTGTGGCAAAGCGGCTTCCTGCCGTCGACCTACTCCGGAGTCCTCTTCCGCAATCAGGGCGAGCCGGTGCTCAATCTTTCAAATCCCGCCGGCCTGCCGCCCGAGCTGCAGCGCCGCGGCCTCGACACACTGCGGAACCTCAACCAAAGCCGTCTGGCTGAGCAGCAGGATCCGGAAATCGCCAGCCGCATCGCCAGCTACGAACTCGCCTTCCGCATGCAGAGCGCCGCGCCGGAACTGATCGACATCTCCGGCGAGACTCAGGCAACGCTGTCCGCGTACGGTGTCGATCGGACCGAGGAACCCAAGGGCGGCGGTCGCGGCCAGGCGGGACAGACTCGGTCGAGCTTCGCGAAGAACTGCCTGCTCGCCCGACGCATGGTCGAACGCGGAGTCCGCTTCGTGAACATCATCTACGCGTCCTGGGACCACCACAGCAATCTCGACAACGAGTTGTCATACAACGCCGAGGTCGTCGACCAGCCGATCGCCGCTCTGATCAAGGATCTGAAAGAACGCGGCCTGCTCGATTCAACCATCGTCGCCTGGGGTTCGGAATTCGGTCGGACGCCGCTGGGCGAAAACCGCGGTGGCCGCAACGCGAACACCGGCCGCGACCATCACCCGTATGCGTTCAGCATGTTCCTGGCTGGCGGCGGTCTGAAGGGCGGCCTGACGTGGGGCGAGTCCGACGAGGTCGGCTGGGGCATCGCGAAAGACCCGGTCCACATCAACGACCTGCACGCCACGATGCTGCAGCAGTTCGGCATGGACCACCTGAAGCTGACGCACCGCTTCCAGGGCCGCGACTTCCGCCTGACCGACGTCGGTGGCCAAGTCATCCACGACTGGATTGCGTAGCCAGCCCTACTTCTCCCCAGCAACCGTCAGGTAGATCGGATTCGACGCGTAGTTGGTCGTGATCGAGAACGTGATCGAGACGCGGGCGAGAACGGCGATTGGGAGCTTCTCGACGGCGAGAGCTTTGTCACTGGCTTCGAGGACGACGGTGCCTTCAAGAGTCTTGCCGGCGAGCCGCAGATTGCTCGCCTTGCCAACCGTAACGCCTGGCGGAAGCTGCTCACCGAACAAGGTGGTGAAGTAGTCGAAGCTCATCGCCAGCGTAACAGGATCGGTGAAACCGTCCTGCCGTTCGAT
>JAPOLP010000629.1 GCA_029977045.1 Planctomycetota bacterium | reverse complement strand
GAGCGATGATCGGCGGGCAGGCTACGCGAACGTGCACTTCGGCGACGCCGCCGCGTTCGCGGAGCTGCGAGATCAGGGCCTTCATCGTCGTTGAGCGAACGATCGTGTCTTCGACCAGCAGGACACGTTTCCCTTCCAGAACTTCACGCAGCGGCGTGTACTTGGCTCTGACTTTCTCGGCCCGGCCGCGGCCTTCGATAAACGTTCGGCCGATGTAGCGGTTACGGATCAGGCCTTCGAGACTGGGGATGCCAAGTTCGTACGCCATGCTGTCAGCGGCGGCCTTCGCGGTGTCGGGAACGGGGACGACGATCGCGTCATCTCCCAGCGGGATGCCACGCTGGCGTTCCTGTTCGGCAAGTTCCTCACCCAGCCGTTTGCGGGCCAGATAGACGCTGCGGTCGTCGAGCGTGCTGGCGACATTAGCGAAGTAGATCCACTCGAAGAAGCAGTGAGCGTGTCGCGGACTGTCGGCGAATTTCTCGATCCGCAGTTCGCCCTTCTCGATGATGATCGCGTGACCGGGAGACAGGCTTTTGATGCACTCGTCGCTGAAGCCCATGTTCGACAGAGCGACGCTTTCGCTGGCTGCGGCGAACATGTTGTCTTCAATGGCGTAACAAAGCGGCTTAACGCCCAACGGGTCGCGGGCGACGAACATATCACCCAGAGCGTTCAGGAAGACGATGTTCCAGGCACCGTCGAGCCGCTTTGCCAGGCGTTCGAGCACGCAGATCAGATTTCCCTGCCCGTCGTTCTCTTCGAGTTCGGCCCTGATTTCCTGAGACAGGATGTGCATCAGGATTTCAGTGTCGGTCTCGCGGGCCAGGTGGAAGAGGTCGCCGTCGAGAATCTCGGCCCGCAGTTCCGGGTAGTTTGCGAGCTGGCCGTTGAAACCGAAGCTGAACCACTTCGGCTTCTCGATGTGATGCCGCTCGAACGGCTGAGCGTAGCTGCGATCGTCCTTGCCGCAGGTCGCATAGCGGACGTGCCCGATGGCAGCTGGCCCGGCGTACTCCTGCATGAGCACCTCGTACTCGTCGTGGTGCGCCATCTGGAAGACTTCGTTGACTGACCCGACTTCCTTGTGGGTGTCGATGAGCTGCCGCCGCTCGCCATTGAACGTCGTCATGCCGGCTGAGAGCTGGCCGCGGTTCTGGATGTCCAGCAGCAGCCGCGGGATGAGTCGCGAGGCTTCCTGGCCGCCCTGAGGCGGGGCGAACTGGCTGGGGGCTCCGTCGCCCAGGTAATAGACCGCCGCGATTCCGCACTCGTGATGCAGCTCAGCCATGAGTTTTCCGGTCCGGGAAGAGTCAATCCGGGATCGAATCCGGCGCCTGCCGCCGGTTTCCGACAAATCCGAGAGCGGCTGGTCAGCCGCGGAGTCCGTTTGCTGGCAAAGCCATCGCGCTGATTCCGCGTGAAAATCGACGCGAAATTCGATCGACCGGCCAGCCGGGCGCGATCATATCGCTGCCCGCCGACTCAACCAACTGACCACTTCACACCTTCTTCATCGTCATCCAGATCGCCCGATGCGACCTCGGCATGGTAGTTCTGGGAAAGTCTGCGGGTTGTGCCGCTCATTCGGGCTGCCAGGAACCACGATTCGATCATTCGACCTCGCGGTCTGTGCCGATTCTGCGGAGAGAAGCCGCTCCGGCCGGGATGCGCCCGCATTCCGCCGTCGTCGCTTCACGAAACGGAATCTGAACGGAGCCAGGGATGGA
Organism: Planctomycetota bacterium; assembly: GCA_029977045.1. Classification (GTDB taxonomy): domain Bacteria; phylum Planctomycetota; class Planctomycetia; order Planctomycetales; family Planctomycetaceae; genus JAPOLP01. The sequence continues at coordinate 2,552 of JAPOLP010000629.1, read as the reverse complement.
CACTGCAACTGCTGGCGATCTGCCGGCTCGACCGACCGGGAACGACCGCCGCCAGTCCGGCGTGCTGGATCGAATTCTGACGTCACCGCTGCTGTGGGGCGGTCTGGTGACGATCGTCTTCTACTGGATCGTGCGACAACTTCCCGGTTTCGCCGACTGGGGCCAGACGCTGTTCTGCGGCCACCCGGTGGCGTACGCGACAACGACACTCTTCTGGATGGGAATCGCGTCGCTGCTGGTTCGCGTACTCGCGATCCCGCGCGAGTGGCGGGCGATCGACTCGCTCCCGCAACTCGAACGAGGAAGTCGGGGAGCCGTTGCGGCGGCGGAAGGGCTTCGAGCCGCAGTGGCTCGATCGGCAGCTGGCCTGCGAGATTCGGTTGCGGGTGAGCGGCTGACAGGAGCGGCAGACTTCGTCATCGGACGCCGCTCGGCTGAGGGACTCAACGGACACCTGCAGTATCTGGCTGAGTTTGCCGGCGAGCGGCTGCATCACAGTTACGGACTCGTGCGCACGATCACCTGGGCGGTGCCGATTCTTGGATTCCTGGGAACGGTCATCGGGATCACGCAGGCGATTCAGAACCTCGACCCGGCACAGCTGCAGTCGTCGTTCGGCATGGTCGCTGAGGGACTCGGCGTTGCGTTCGGCACGACGGCACTGTCGCTCGGTCTGTCGCTGCTGCTGGTCTTTGGGACGTTTCTCGTTGAGAAGTTTGAGCGGTCGATTCTGGCTGATGTCGAACTGCGGACACTCGAACTGACAACGCGGCTGTTTCCTGCTGAAGAGGCCGAACCACAACCGATCGTGGCGGCGGAAGCTGAAGCTGCCCGGCAGATTCTCGAACAGACGGAAACGCTCATCAGTCAGCACGTGGCTCTGTGGAACGATTCGCTGAGCGAGATGCGGGAACGCTGGACGTCGACGCTGACGCGGCATCAGAGCGAACTCGACGCGTCGTTGCGGACGGCGTTCGACCAGTCTGTCTCCGGCCATCTGGACCAGTTCAGCCAGCACCGTGCGGCGCAGCAGATTCTGCAGCGTTCGATCGAGCAGCTCACCGAATCACAGGACGGCCTTCTCAAATCGCAGCGCGACCTCGTCGCGTCACAACTGCAGATCGCCGACCGCCTGGACGCCGAGCAGTCGAACGAGGCTCTGGAAGAGACGCTGCACACACTGAGTGCCGCCGTGCACCTGCTGACCGCCCGCGTGACACCGAGGGCCGCGTAAGAACGACCGATTCTGAACGCCGTAGGGCCGGTTTCGACCGGCCAACTGTACATCGAGTGCTCTGACGGCAGGAGCAGCTTTGATTGGCCGGTAGGAACCGGCCCTACCTGAGACGACTCAACATGGCCCGCAGAATCAGGAACGCGAATCCCGTTACGCTGTTCCCGTTCCTCGCCGTACTCATGTGTACGATCGGGGCGCTGGTGCTGCTGCTGGTCGTGATTTCCGCTCAGATTCGCGGCTCTGCAGTGCAGCAGTTTGTTGCTGAGCACCAGAAAAAGGCCGAGCCGGCTCAGCCAGTCGTAGCGCCGTCCCCTGTTGTCGAAGAGCCGGTTGCCGTTCCGGAACCGATCCGGGTCGAACCGATCGTCGTCGAAGTTCAGGAACCCGAGTCGATTGATCCGCCTGTTGCCCGCATCCCGCCACCGGTTCCGGCGAGTGACGAGCAACTCGCGACGATCGAGGCATTGAAGTCGCAGGCGGTTGCTCTGAAGTCGAAGTTCGCTGACGCCGTTGAAGAAATCGATGGTCTGACGCAGAAACGCTCGGCACTGGATCGTCAGTTGAAGGCGGTGGTCGCTCAGGAAGCGGACCTGAAGAAGTCGCTGCAGCAGGCGGTCGCAGTTTCAACGGTCGCGGGCCAGAAACTGGCGAGTTTGAACGTCGAGAACCGGCAGATCATCGAGCTGCTGGAACAGTCGGACGAGCTGATCAAGTCGGAACGCAAACGGGTCTCGACGCCGAGGCATTCGCTGATTCCGTACGACGGCCAGACAGGGACGATTCGCAAGCCTATCGTCATAGAGTGCGCTGCTGGGACGATTCGCTTCGAGGCCGAGGATGTCGAACTCGACGTCAAGCGGCTCGAAGAATACCCGCCCGGAGTAAACCCGCTCGTCGCCGGAATTCAGACACTGTTCGCATACTGGACCGAACAGGCTCGCGCGTCAGGTCGGTCTGGAGTTGCGGCGCGGCCTTACGCGTTGCTGATCGTTCGCCCGTCCGGGGCTAAGCAGTTTCAGCTGGCCCGAGTACTGCTGCAGCCGCTGGTTGGCGACTACGGTTACGAGTTCGTCGAGGAGCCGTTCGTTTACGACGTGCCGGCGACGTCCGACGAGGCGGCTCGCAAGTGCCGCGAAGCTGTCGCGGCTGCGTTTCAGATGAGGCCGCGCGGTCCCGGAGTTGGCTCGCCCGATTTTGAACCGGGTTCCGGCGCCGGAGGTGGCGACCGTCCGAACGGCGGAATCGTCCTGCCGCGTGGGCCGATCGACGTCGAACGACTGACTCAGCAGCCGGCTGCATCGCGAGGCTTCTTCAG
>JAPOLP010000571.1 GCA_029977045.1 Planctomycetota bacterium | reverse complement strand
TCCGAAAACAAAGCGACCAACACGCCTTCGACGAGTTCCAGCTGGCCGACCACGACCTTGCCGATCTCGTCAACGCACTCGCGATACAGCGTTTCAATTCGTTCGAGTTCCATGATGTCCTCGTCTGGTGATTCGTTGTGTCACTCGTTTGACCCGAAGCCGAAGGCGATGGCGTTTTCGACAAGACGGTCAAAGGGCAGCCAGAACGCCGTCGCCTTCGGCTTCGGGTCAAACGGGTGGTTCTTTTCGGACGCGAGCAATCAATGTGGAAAGTTGCCGCAACAGTTTTGAGGCCTTCGACCGATTCACCGTCGCGCCGAATACCTCAATACCGTCAACGGTCTCAAAGAGTTCCCGGACGTCGGCTTCGTTGGTTTGAGCCTGCCGGGCGACGGCTGCCGGGTCGTCGACTCGGAATCCCGGTCCGCACAGTCGCCGCAGTTCCTGACGCAGAAACTCTCGCAGCGACTTAACCGCGTGGCTCCCTGCTGACGCACCGTGGTAGAGAATCCCGACAGCTTCGGCGTGTTCAACGATGCTGCGTCGTCGAGTACGCAGTGTCTGCTCGACCGGGCCGAATCGGCGGCAGCCCATCCAGCCGAAGAGGACCAGAATCAGCAGCAGCTGCAGAGTGATCGGTCGAAACTCGGCTGCGAAGATGATGCCCAGAACTTTCGGAGCACCGCTGTCGTTCAGAGTCTCGTCAAACCACGTTGCGTCAAACGTGTCGCCGCCGGCTTCCAGAATCCGGTAAGCAAGCACCGCGCGATCAGGTTCGAGCAACGCTCCGTTTGAGAAGATCTCGTCGGAGGCAACGAGCACGAACGTGCCGAGTCCGAATTCTCGCCGCACGATCTGCGGTTTCCCGTCGACCGTCAGCAGAACATCCCAGTCGTCAGTGTCGGTTTCAATTTCACCATTCGATTTCCAGTTGACGATTCCCTCGACGAGTTCCGTCTCCGCCGGCGAACCACGGAATGAGAAGAAGTCGATCGGTTCGGGCTTGTCGGCGTCTTCAGTCTCTTCCGCGTCCGTCGATTCGTCGTCGTCGCTGGATGTTGAGGCGTCGTCGGGATCATCGTTCTCTTCGTCGTCCGAGTCCTCGACGTTGCTGGCGATCATCCCGAAGTCGGAAGTTATTCGTGCCCGAAAAGGTCCCGTGTCCAGGTGAGCGTCGTTCGCCGCCGCGGCGAAAATCACGGTCGAGCCGTCGAGCACCGCTGCGTAGAGCTGGTCCCACTCTTCGCTGGTCGGGTAACGCGCCGGCCCCAGAATGAGCTGGCGGTCGGCGAACTCTGATCGCGGCACCAGCTGATCGTGGCTGCGGAACACGTTGCCATCCAGCCGGCTGACGGTCTGAAACAGCACCTTGCGTCCGGAGAATGAAACGCTGTACGAGTCCGTATTGAGATTGCCCGAGCCAGGCAGCCACCAGGTGCTCAGCAGCAGAAGAAGCAAAGTCAGGACCAGCCAGAGCAGTTCAATTCGACGGCTGCGCATCGTTCGCCTCCGTCAGAAAAGACTGTCGAAACTCAACAAGGCAGAATTCAAATGTCGCCTCGTCCGCAAGGCGCCGGCCATAGAAGACCCGTTCAAAAGCCGCGACGATCTGTAGCAGCGATTCCCGGCGATCGGCCATTCGCCAGACGGCTCGAACGTAGTCCCGGTTCGTCAGCCCGCGGCGATATCGCACGAGCCCGGCTCGCTCCGTCCAGCTCATCGAACCCAGCACCAGTTCGCGCAGGCCACTGCGAAAATCGCCGGCCTGAGCTGCCGCGATCGCCCGCCGCTCGTACTCGTTCGTCGGAACGTCTCCCGGCGGTTGTGTGGGAATGATCGCTTCGGCGTCGGCGGAAAACTCCGAAGGATCAACGTCGGACATCCCGTCAGACGCCCGGATGATGGCCACAGCCAGGTAGACCAGAGCGACCGCCAGCGAGGCCAGAGCGAGGTAATAGAGGACCTCACCGAAGCTGAAGACGGTCTCCGTTTTCTCGTTCTCTGAAGTCTGATCGTCTCCAAAGAGCCACTCCAGAAAATCCTTCAGCCACTGCGGGAGTTCGGTTTTTTCACGTTCCGGTTTTTCCTTGTCGTGCAGATGCCGGTACTCCGGGTCCGCCAGGACATCGTTAACCGTCTGCCGGATTTCCTGTGCTTCATGCAGCCCTGCCGTCGACGACTCGGCATGGGTCATACCGGGATCAATTACCGCGGCCAGGACGACGACGCAGAACATCAGCAGTGTTCGCCAGGAACCACTCATGCTGTCGCCTCCAGACTCTCCTGCAGACGACGGGCTTCGATCCGGAAGTTGATTTCGACGTCCCAGCCTTCCTTGAGGATCCGCACGTCGAGGTAGCAGAACATCCAGGCAAGCCGGGCGACGGGATAGACCAGCCAGAGCACCGCCACAAGAGCAGTCCCGACGCGCGGATCGACCGTCAGCAGTGTCTCCAGTTCGCGGTCAAGGAAAGCCAGACTGCTCACACGACCGGACAGGATGGGCCAGGAAAAGAGAGTACTCGCCACTAGGTCCACAAACAGAAACAGTGACAGAGCCGCTACGCTGAAAAAGACGAGAACCATCACCAGTCGACCAACCAGGTTCCAGAAGGTGCCCTGCAGCAGATCATTCAGCCGGACTTCGTACTTCCGCAGCGGGCACATTTCGAGCATCAGAATCTCGGACAAAAATCCGTAGCGGGCCGCGATCAGATAGCCAGGCAACAGAAAGACGAACAGCCCGCCGATTGTCAGCAACCGAGTGACCGTCAACAGAAAGAGCAGCGGGAATAACCGTTTCAAGACAAGCCGCAGTCCGGTTCGCGTTGAGAATCGCTCGCCGAAAACCCGGCGTCCGGCAGCAGCCACCAGTGCGGCTCCGCAAAAGGGCGACACCAGCGCGAACAGAAACAGACAATCCGACGTCGTCCACTCGAAATCAGAAATCAACCACCACGTTGCCAGCACGGACGGCACGGCGAAGCACGCCACCAGCCTGAGCACGGCCAGAAAATGCTCGCGGAGAAAAACAACCGCCAGATCGATGCAGCCACCGACCGGTCGCTGCTCAATCGAGAAAATCGCGCCGTCAAGCCTCATGCCGCTGGCTCCGATTTCTCAGCCTCGGACCGGTCGAGTGCTGGTGCCACGTTTGCCGACTCTGTTGCCGGCCCGCCAGATTGGCGAACCGCCGCTGTGATCAGCGTCAGGCGTTCGGATCCCGCGAAACTCAGCCAGCCGATGACCAGCAGCCACAGCAGACCGCCGACAATCAGCTTGACGTCGCGAGGCACATGCGGCGACGGAGACCAGTAAGCCTCGATCAACGCAGCGACCATCAGCATCGCCGCAGCACCAATCGCCAGCTTCACCGAAACCATGCCGCGTTCGATGAGAGCCTCGCGCCGCGACAACCTGCCCGGATGAACCATCGCGTGTCCGAGCACCAGGCCCGCCGCCCCGGAAACAACGATCGCAGTCAGCTCGAACGAACCGTGCCCGACAACGAACTCGAGAAAGTTGTCGCCGTGCCCGCGACCGATCAGAAAGCCGGTAACGGTTCCCAGTGCAATGCTGTTGTAGACCAGAATGATCATCGTTCCGATGCCGGCGAACGCTCCGAGAGCGAAGCAACGAAACGAAATGCCGACGTTATTCCGAACGTAAAAGCCGGCCATGACCGATCGGCCTTCAGCCATGTCCTCATCATCGCTGAGCGTTTCGGAAATGCTGTCCGAATACATGTTCTCCATCATCGCCTGATGGCCGCCGCTGAGAATGCGGCCTGTCAGCGACGGGTCACGACAGACGACCGTCCCCGAAATTGCTCCCGGCACAACGAACAACAGCAGCGCCAGCAGAAAGTACGCGGCGTTGGCTCGCAGCAGTTTGGGAAAGCCGGTCGTCAGGAACTCGACGACCGTCATCAGCGAGCCGGGCTTACTGCGGTACAGCGTGTTGTGTCCGCGAGCCACCAGCCCGTTCAGGTAGCGGGACAGGCTGGTGCCCCAGTCACGGCTCTGCACCAGCGACAGATCGAAGCACAACGCCCGGTATAGAGCCGATAGCTCCGCGATCTCGTCGCCGCTGAGCCGGACGCGGCGATGCTCCTCTGCATCGGCGACGAGTTGCTCAAAGCGTCGCCAGTGTTGCTGTCGGCGAGTGATGAACTGATCGCGCGTCATGCAGCTTCCCGTCCCTGCGTCATCGCAAACGTGCGTAACACTCGCCGCAGAAAATACTCGTGCCGATCGAACTGCGGATCATCATCGAGGTTGTAGCCCAGCTTTGCAGCCAGCGGTCGGGCCAGAATCTCGGCGAGTTCCTCGACGCGGCGTTTCGGCAACCGCTCGCGCCGCGCCAGCAACTGCTCGATTGTGTCGAGCGTTCGTTCCGAGACCGCAAACTTGCCTGAGCACTCTGTCGGCTGGATTGGTTCAAGCTTCGCGAACAGTTCCGTGTGCCGTTCAAACCGATGCCGGGTATCGCGAACGACGATCGTCCCGGCGGCCAGGTCGCCGATCCTCTGCAGACGCCGCGACGCGGTCATGCAAACAAGGCCGGCCCCATACCCGATGGGCAGGATGTCGGCGGCCCGCAACAGATTCCG
>JAPOLP010000206.1 GCA_029977045.1 Planctomycetota bacterium | reverse complement strand
TCTCCGCATTCTTGTAGCGGAACGGCGCAAGCCGTCCTGTCCGGGCGACAACGGCCGGAGGGCTTGCGCCCTTCCGCTAAATCATCGCCGGGCCGTCTAGTCTCTGCTCTTCCGACCTCAGCCTCAAGGATTCGCCATGCTTCCAGGAATCAAACAGTTCGATCTGACTGGCCGGACGGCCATTGTGACCGGTGGCTCGAAGGGGCTCGGCGCGGCGATGGCGGAAGGGCTGGCGTCGGCTGGAGCGAACGTGCTGCTTGTCAGCCGGCATCTGGACGAAGCGGAAGCTGTCGCCGCTGAGATCGCCGGGAATTACGGCGTAAACGCGGTCGGGTTCGAGGCTGACGTCACTCAGCCGGATCAGGTTGCCGCGATGACCGCTCGGGCGATCGACGAATTCGGACGCATCGACATTCTGATCGCCAACGCCGGCATCAACATCCGTGGACCGATCGAGGACCTGACTTACGAGGAGTTTCTCAAGGTGCAGGACGTCAATGTCAACGGCGTCTGGCTGTGTGCGAAGTCAGTCACGCCTCACATGAAGGCTGCCGGCAACGGAAAGATCGTCATCCTGTGCAGCACTCTGGGACTCGTCGGGCTCGCGAACCGGACGCCGTACGCGACCAGTAAGGGCGCCGTCGTTCAGATGGTCCGAGCACTGGGGCTCGAACTGGCGAAGGACAACATCAACGTCAACGGCATCTGCCCCGGCCCGTTTCTCACGCCAATGAACGTTCCGATCGCGGATACCGAAGAGGCAAAGAAGTTCATCATCGGCGCGGTTGCTCAGGAACGCTGGGGCGACCTGCGTGAGATTCAGGGCGCGGCGATTCTGCTGTCCAGCGACGCGGCGAGCTACATGAACGGCAGCCTGGTCACTGTCGATGGCGGCTGGACAGCGAGATGACGACCTCGGACTTCCGGGTTCTGTACGAGGACAATCACTGTCTCGCCGTCGTGAAGCGTGCGGGGCAGTTGATTGCCGAGGACGCGACCGGCGACGTGACGCTCAGCGAGATGGCAAAGTCATATCTCGCTGAGAAGTACGACAAGCCGGGTAAGGTGTATCTCGGCGTTGTGCATCGCCTCGACCGACCGGTGTCGGGCATCGTTCTGTTTGCCCGAACGAGCAAGGCGGCGGCCCGACTGGCAAAACAGTTCCGCGAGAAGACGGTCCGTAAAACTTATCTCGCCTGGGTGCAGGGCTGTCCGGAACATGACTCGCAGTTGCTTGAGGACTGGTTGCTCCGCAGCGACGACCGCAATGTCACAAAAGTTTCACGTGAAGGCGTCGGCGGTGCGAAGCTCGCCCAGTTGACGTATTCCGTGCGAAAGCGAGCTGGTGATCGGGCCTTGCTGGAAGTCGAACTTCACACGGGGCGGCATCACCAGATTCGAGTGCAGTTGTCGTCGCGCGGCTGGCCGATTCTCGGTGACGTCAAGTACGGTGGCCCGAAGTGCAACAATCCGAAGGCGCTGGCATTGCACGCTGCGTCGCTGTCGTTCGAGCATCCGACGACGAAGGAACGGGTCGAACTCTACGCTGGCGTTCCTGTCGTCTGGGGAAACTGGTTCGATGTTCCCATAACTTGACAATGTGTCACTCAGTGTTATACAGTTGGCCACTTCGCGGGCGGGCCGTTTTACTGCGACTCGATCCGCGCTGTCCCCGATGTGTCCCGCAGCCGGAAACGCCAGTGAGTACGTCGTCGCCAATCGGTCCTGCCCAGCTGCCTTTGTCTGAGGATGCTGCCACTGACGGCCTGCAGGCGAGGGATGATGTCCGCCGTTCGCTACCAGAACAGGAGATGACGCCTGAGGCAGAACTCGATCCGAAAAGCGACATTGTTATCGCCAGCGGATCAGTCGAGCCTGATCGTGCTCGAGATCGCGAGCAAACAGCGCTGGCTGTCCTGCTGCTGATCTGCCTGACTTTTCTCGGCTGGAGGTACTACGAGGTTGCGACGCGGCAGCCTCGCACGTTCGTCATCGATAAGGCCTCAGACGAAATTGGCTACCAGATCGAAATCAACTCTGCGACGTGGTTTGAACTCAGCCAGCTCGAAGCCATCGGACCGGTCCTCGCCAAACGAATTGTCGCGGACCGCGATACGAACGGGCCCTTTCAGTCGATTGACGATCTGCAACGGGTCAAGGGAATCGGGGCCCGAACGGGTGATCGCAACCGTCGCTGGATGAGAGCTGCTGTGGCACCGACCAATTGACCGGATTTGCTGCCAGCCACTCATTCAGGAATCGTGATCTGCCCGAAACGGAGCGGGGATTTCGTTCTGTTCGGTTTGCGGATCGACGACAGCGGCTACGATCCTCGGACCTCGTTTTTGTCTGTCGGAACGCCGCTCAACCTCGGTCGTCGAATGAAGTTTGTCCTGCTGGGCTGGAGCCCTTCCGTACTTCCCGTGCTGCGGTCGTTGTCGCGATCTGCGAACGACGACTTGATTGCAGCGGCATAAGTGCCGTCGTCGCAGACCGCTCAGCTGCTGGAAGCAGTTCCTGGCGTTCGCGTCCTTGACGGCTGGGAAAGCCTGCTCGCCGAGTTGGATGCTGTCGCTTGCCTGGTTGCAGGATCAAGTGACGCGATTCTTGAGGGGGCACGGCAACTGGCCAGTGATGGCCGGGCACTGATCCTGCTTCCTGAAGCTGGCCAGGGAACGGCGTTTGTCTATGAACTGACGCTGAATCAGGACGACGCCGGTACGCCACTGATCCCACTGCCGCACCTGCCGCTGCAAGATCTCGCCCGGAAGCTGCGTCAAACGATTGAGTGTGGCGAACTCGGTGACGTCGTGCTTTTCCGACTCGAACGAAGTCTGCCGTCGGATGCTGCTTCCTCCCTGACCGTATCGCAGATCAACGCCGCTTTGTTTGGCGATGTGGCCCTGCTGAGGTCGCTTGGCGGAGACTACAACCGGATCACTGCGGTTCGCTCAACTGGCGGCACCGACGACGCGATCTCGCTGGCGACGGTCACACTCGGCGGTGACGGCCTCGCCGAGGCAACCTGGTCGGCCCGTGCTGGTGAAGCAGGCTGGTCGCTCGAAGTAACCGGCAGTCGCGGCTCGGCAATTCTGACATTTCAGTCAGATCAGCTGACAGGCACCCTCTCAGTCAAAACGAACCCACTGCCCGGCAGCAGTGACGAGCAGTCTGCTCAACAGGAAAGTCTGAATTTTCAATCCGACGGTCAGGACCTCGGCGATACCCAACTGGCAGCGATTCTGCAGCCGGCTGATGTGCAACGTGCGGCCTGGGCCGAGATGACTCGGACGATGGAAACCGTTGAGGCAACTCACACCTCAGTCCGGCGCCGGCGAACGATCGACCTGTTTTTCGAGACGACATCCGAACGGTCGATCTTCAAGTCTCAGATGACGGCGGTCGGCTGCGGCCTCGTTCTGCTGACGCTGGCCATGCTCGTCGCCTTTCTGATTCTGGGGGCGATGCTCGATTCCCGGTCGCTCGTCCAGAGAAACGCCGAAGCCGACGGTCGCATTCTGACGGTTGCCGAATTCCAGCCTGAGTCAGCAATCCTGAGTGAATCGGGAAAGTCGCGTCTGCAGGAACTGGCACGGCACATGGCCCGCTCACCGGAGCCGGTCTTCATCATGCCGGACGGAGACGCGACGACTGACGGCCTCGACGCCGCACGAGTCGGCACGGTTGTTGAGTACTTCGCCGACGCCGGGCAGTTGAAATCGGCCCTGTATGTCGAGGTCGCCGCGACCCCGCATCCGGCGACCCTGCTGTTGCTGACGATCCTGAAGTACCTGTGGATCGCTCCGCTGGTGGTCTTTCTGCTCCTGCAGTCGCTGATCGGCCTGGCGAAACCATCGTCTGCCCGGCAAGACGATTAGGCTGCGGTTAGACGCTGCAACTCGAAGCGTTGAAGTCGTTTCCGCTGGCTGATAACCTGCCCGGCTCGGCAGGTTTTTGCCGCTCACTGATCACTCACAACTGGCACATTTTTTATACTGAGGAGTCGATTTCGACATGGGAACGAAGAGAACCGGGAAAGGCCGCCGCAAGATTGGAAGCCGCAAGCGTCGTATGCGAGCGAAGATTCGCCACCGCAAGAAATAACGATGCCCCGGATCGACGCGCCGCGATATTGATCGTGGCCCATTGATCGTGGCCCTCTGAAATTTGGGATGTGTCTGGCCTGCCAGACGCATCCCTTTTTGCTGCGCGGTTGCTGGCTGAGTGCGATTTGGTGGCCCGACGCAGCGAAAGTCGGCGGCAGGCTGATCAGAAACAGCAGTGTCTCACCTGCGCTCAGTGTCGTATCTCACGGACGGACGATACTGAAGCCTGCCTGTTTCGCTTTCACGCGGGCAATGGCGTCGTAGCGTTCCTGTTCGGTCTGCAGGTACAGACGCCGGAGCAGTCGCTCCTGGGTGGGCGAGAGGTCGCAGTTGCGGCGTGACATCGCGACTTGCGCCGTCGCGAGTCCGGATTCCAGGTCAAGCTGGTCGTCGATCTGGCCATGCCAGATCCGGCTGAAGCTGGGGACGTGCTTCGGGAGCAGTTCTCCTCCGGGCAGGATCATGGCCATCACGCCGATCGACGAACCCGTGTTGAACTGGCTGCAGAGTGCGGTCTTTGCGTGGTCGCCGATAAAGCAGCCGACCTTTGTCGAACCGGAATCGATGGGCTCACCTTCCAGTGGCACACGAACCGCGGAGTAGTCGTTCTTGAGGTCGCTGTTCGTTGTCAACGCTCCAAGGTTTACCCACGAGCCCACGTAGCTGTGGCCGAGAAAGCCGTCGTGGTACTTGTTCGAGAAACCGTGAACGATCGACGCTTCAATCTCTCCGCCGATCCGGCAGACCGGGCCGAGTGAAGTGCCGGCTTTGACGTTCGCTCGAAAAATCTGAGTGCCGCGTCCGACAAACAGCGGACCTTCGAGCCGAGTGAATGCCTGCAGTTTGACATCGGCGTCCACAAAGACCTGGCCGCTGCGGGCATCGATCACGACGAACGGGTCAACCTGAGCCGTCGGATGAATGAAAACCTGCTGGGCGTCTCCGAGGATCGCGGCCCCGTCGAGATTGACTTTGCCGCCTGACTGTCCTCGTTGAGCAAAGTCCTGTTCGAGCAGTTGCTCATTCAAATCGACGAGGTCCCAGGGGTGTTTGATCCAGCGTCCTTCAGCATCAATCGCCGTTCTGGTTCCGGCGATTTTCAGCAGCGGATCGTCGAAGTCCTCACCGTCGAGTAGGGCAGTCTCGAACGGGTTGATCAGCAGAAACGCGACCTGCCCCTGACAGACGCCAACGACGCCATCTTCGACATTTGCGAGTTCAGTCAGTTGTTCGGCGGTCGGCAGCCAGCGTCCATTGATCAGCAGCGTCGGCTCGTCACCCAGCCAGGCGAGATCGTTAACGTAGGCTTCCGGCTGCTCTTCTCGGTAAACCTCAGCCAGTTGCGAGCGGATGAAGACGCCCCACTCGTGCACATCGAGAAACCGGACAAGCCGTTCGCGCAGCGAGAAGTGCCCGCAGAGCAGTTCAAATACGGGCCTTGTGTGGCCGATCGGTGCGAAGCCCGCCGCACCTGAGTCTTCAAACAAAGCGATCCGCATAATCCCGTCCCTGGGATGCCGAGGTCTCATGGCAGTCCGGACTCTCCTCGTCCGAACTGCGTTCAATCGGCAGAAATCTAGGTGAATCGGGAATCCCGGTCCTAGACGAATCCCTGTTCGCCGCGATCACGGTCGGCTGACTCAGGCCGCCGACTAAACCACGGGGTTTCGCAGGACGCCAATGTGCTCGATCGATGCTTCGAGCGTGTCGCCGCTCTTCAGGAACTTGCCCTTGGCCGAGCCGACGCCGGCAGTTGTTCCCGTCGAGATAATGTCGCCGGGTTCGAGGGTCACAAAGTTTGAAATGAACTCGACGATGGCCGCGACCGGGAAGACCATCTCGGCAGTCGAACCGTCCTGTTCAACTTCGCCATTAACCTTCAGCGTCAGGTGCAGTTGCTGCGGGTCGGGACATTCGTCAGACGGCAGTACGCACGGGCCCATCGGGCAGAAGGTGTCGTGCCACTTGCCGTGCAGCCAGTCGAAGAAGCCGTCTTTCTCGCGTTCGGCTCGGCCTGGATTTGGCTTGAACTTCCGGTCGGAAATGTCATTGATCACGGTGTAGCCCGCGACGTAATCGAGAGCGTCAGCCTCCGAGACACCCTTTGCCTGACGACCAATCACGACGCCGAGTTCCAGTTCCCAGTCGACGTGGTCGGGTGAGACTTCCGGGATACGGACCGGGTCTCCGGGATGCGTCAGCGTCGTCAGCGGCGGCTTCATGAAGACGTACGGAAACGTACGAGCCCGCTCTTCGGCTCGACCGCCGCCTTCCTCGATATGCTTGGCGTAGTTGCCGGCCAGCAGCAGCAGCTTGGTCGGGTTTGGATTCGGCACGAGCAGCTTGACGGCATCGATACCAAGCTTCAGCTCACCGAGTTCCTCGTCCATGTGGTTCTTCAACTTCGCCTGGACAGCGAGGACCTGCTCGCGATGTTTTCCGCCAGGCAGGCACGAAATCAGGCAGTCACCGGCGTCGACGTCGACGCCCGCAAATTCCGCGGCAGCGGCGAGCGGAATGACAGCCTCTTCGGAATAGAAGCCAACCTGAGCCTGTCCGTCGTGTTCAAAGCGGCAAAGTCGCATGGTGCAGTTCTCCAGTCGAAGGCTTATTTGTCTTTTTCGTGAGAGTAGATCGGTGCGTGTCGCACCGGAGTTTCGAGGATCAGCAGGCACATCACAGTCAGGTAAAGCCGACCGCCGATGTGGCTGTGTTCGTCGCGGGCACCGTTTGGGCCGGTCGGGTTCCAGCTTCCCAGGACGTCCTCTGGTGCCCGGCGGCTGCCGCGACTTCGCTGGTTGTCGACAATCAACGCCTGCACGCGACCGAACCAGTCATCCCACGGACGTCCGCCGAGATTGTGCAGGACCTGAGCCACGTAATACCACTCATAGACGTTCCGCCGGCCACCTGACCAGTCGGGAAGAAACTTTGGCTGCAGCAGCCATTCGACGCCGTCCAGCATTGCGTGGTCGTCGGCTTCCCAGCCCAGCCACTGCCGTCCGAGCAGTCCGGACGCCGTCATTGCAGGCGTAACGTTCTGCGGCGGATCGCTCGGCTGGTAGCGATAGAGGGCTCCGTCGCGGGAAGCCACGGCGTCGAGAAACTGCGACGCGAGGCCGAAGTCCTTGTCTTCGATTGGGATGCCCGCCATGCGGCAGGTGTGCATCGCCATCAGAGCCCAGCCAGTGACAGACAGGTCGCCTTCCGTGTCGACGTCCTGCGGCATGTACTTCCAGCCGCCCTGATTGGGCTGCTGCGATCTCAGGAGAAAGTCGATGCCATCCTCGACCGGCTGGCGATACTGCTCGTCGCCCGTCATCGCGTACGCTTCGCACATCGCCAGGGTCGCCATCGAGTGTGCGTAGTACGCAGTCTGGCGACCGCGTTCATCGAAGTCGTGAAAGTCGCCGTCTGCTTTCTGTACTGACTTCAGCCACCGCAGTCCGTTCGCCACTTCTGCTTGATAGTCTCCCGAAACCGGCGTGTGGCCGTCGCCCAGAAACGCCAGCAGTGCCAGAGCTGTCGCCCCGGTGTCGGTCCGCAGCGGCTGATAGCCGGCATCCGGATAGCCATCGTGAAGCTGCCAGTTGCCGCCGGACTTCTGTTGACGAGCCAGCCAGCCAAGCCCGAGATTCATTGCCCGCCGGACTTTGTTCCCTTCGCCCTCGCCGCCGACTGTTCCCTGCCGCCCGCGCTGCGACCTAAGCGACAGTGCTCGCGACACGTCGACGGGAGTCACTTTCCGACCGTTCGCAGTCTTGCCTGATGACAGAGGTTTCGGTGCCGACTTCGGCTTCTCACGCGGGATCATCGCAATTGGCGAGATCGAGGGCGGCGTTTCGGGAACGGCCTGATCTGTTTCCCGGCCAGTGGCCCAGCCGAGTGACAACGGACCGTCGTCGAATTTCGGCTGATGGATGACATAGAGAGCCATCGCAATGAGCAGCAGTGCGTGCAGCACGAAGCTGACGCCGGCTCCCGGCACTCCTGTTCGAGCTTCGCCTTTCAGCCAGTCGGTCAGGCTTTGCGGGTCGTTGTCGTCCGGAGCTACCTGAACCAGCGGCGGCGGAGTTTTTGATCGTCGAGCCCCCGGCTGTTCGGCTCTTGACCGCTTCTGCCGCGCGGCCAGCTTCGCGCGGTCCGGACGGCGAGGCTCAGGTGGTGGCGGTGGCGCGGGCTCAGACATGGGTGCTCAGAATCCGGGGCGACAGACGGGCGAGGGAGTGTAGCCAGCCCGGCGACGCTGTGTCGTCTCAATGACGCGAGACGGCCAGGGCGAGAATACATCCCATGAATGCAAACGGTGCCAGGCACATCGAAAGCAAAGACCCGTAGTACGGGTACCAAAACCACGGATGCCGTTCGCTGATCGATGTCGGAAGCAGAAGCCGTGAGAGGAGCCAGCGACTCCCCTGAAAATCGGGAGCCAGGTAATCCCGCCAAT
>JAPOLP010000040.1 GCA_029977045.1 Planctomycetota bacterium | reverse complement strand
TTCCGACGACGAGATTTACGCGTCGCACGCGACGACTCGTCTGCTGTCGGCTGAGCAGCTTCTGGATGCGATCTGCCAGGTGACGAATGTGCCGGAGGCGTTCGGTGGCTCGCCCGCCGGGACACGAGCCGTCGCTCTGGCCGAACCGCCAGCCAACCACTACTTCCTGAAAGTCTTTGGCCAGCCTCAGCGTGAAATGGCCTGCCAGTGCGAGCGTTCCAACGAATCGAATCTCTCACAGGCCCTGCAGATGATTAACGGCCCGACTGTCCACAACAAACTTCGAGCGGACAATGGCCGGATCCATCAGATGATCAAGGACGGCAAGTCCGACGACGAAATCATCGAAGTCCTGTATCTCGCCGCTCTGTGCCGCAAGCCGGTTGACGCGGAAATCGCCGCGTCGAAGAACCACATCGCGTCGAGTCAGGACCGTACGCTGGCCCTGGAAGATGTCGGCTGGGCGATCCTGAACTCGAAAGAGTTCCTCTTCCAGCATTGATCGACTGGGACTTACTGAAATCGAGCAGCCGCACGTCAGTCTTCTGGCGTGCGGTTTTTTGTTTTGTTTGGTGACGGAAACAATCCGCCCTCAGAACACAGCTTCCGCTTGCCTGGAAACGAAGTTTCGGATGGTCGGCAGGTCCGGTACCCTGTTGCCTGTTCGTGGCTCAGTTTGATCACGTTTTCCGGCACCGCGGAGCCTTCGATGGCTTTTGATCTGCCAACCGAAACCGACTCGTCATTCGACGCGGACTCCAACTGGGAGTACCGCGAGGACGACGACGTTGAGTTCGCGGCAGCCGACGATGACGCGCTGTTTGAGCCGTCGGACGGGCTCGATATGCCGTTTGCCGACGACGACAAAGCGGTCTGGTTTGCTGAAGCTCCAGATGCAGACGGTGAACTCGTCGCGGCAGATTCCAGACCAGCGACCGAAGATGCTTCCGACGCTCCGCTGGGAAACGATTCCCGGGGCAGCGTGGCCGGCACGTTGATCAGCGTTGTGCTGCACGTCGCGCTGCTGCTGAACCTGGCGCAGCTTGTGATCGACGACGAGCCCGGCTGGTACGAACCGCCGCTGGAAGCGTTCATCGTCAACGACAAGCCGATCGAAGAGGAAGAACTCAAGACGGTCGAGTACGTGCTCGCGAATCCGGATGAGCGGGAGCTTGAAGTCCGCGAAGTCATCAACGCGGCGCGGATCGGCATGGTCGCAACCGAGAATCCGCGACGCGAGTCAGCTCCACAGCAACTCACGGAACTGTTGCCATCGCCGCGCGAGCAGCACGTGTATGACGTGCCGGAAGGGCTCGAAGTTGACGACCGGATCGTCGTCAACGGAACGACAGGTCGGGAACTCGTGCAGATCGATTCGGCCCTCGACCTGATCACCTGGGAAATCGCGAACAACATGCAGGAAAGCCGGGTACTCGTCGTCTGGCTGCTCGACGCGTCCGGCAGTCTGACCGAACAGCGAAAAGCCATTGCCCGGCGATTGCGGCGCATCTATGGCGAACTCAACGCCCTGCAGACTCAGACCGATCAGTTGCCTCGCACAGAACTGCCGCTGCTCAGCGGTGTTGTGACGTTTGGCGAGAAGACAACGTTCGTGACTCCGCAGCCGACGGAAAACTTCGACGAGATTCAGTCCGCCATTCAGAACGTCGAGGTCGACCAGTCGGGCGTTGAGAACATCTTCGGAGCGGTCAAGCAGGTCTGCTCGAACTGGTCCCGCTATCGAACGACGCAGCGTCGGCGAATCCTGCTGATCACTGTTACTGATGAAGCTGGCGACGACTTCAGCCAGTCACTGGAACCGGCGATCAATGTCTGTCAGCGTTTCGGAGCGAAAGCCTACGTTGTCGGCCCGACCGCCGTGTTTGGTCGCCGTCAGGGATTCGTTCCGTATCGGGCTCCTGAAGACGGCAAGACGTATCAGCTTCCGGTCGATCTTGGGCCAGAGTCGCCCGTCATGGAGACCGTCGTTCTGCCGTTCTGGTACGCCGGATCGCAGTTCGAAAATCTGTCGTCCGGGTTCGCTCCGTATGCTCTGGCGAGACTCGTTCACGAAACCGGCGGCGTCTACTTCACCACGAACATGACGACGATGAGCGGCCTGACACCGACAGGTGTGTTCGACGCGGCAACGATCAAGTCGTTTGCTCCGGATTACCGCTTCGGGACCGCTGAAGATTACATGCGCGACCTCGCGAAGCATCCGCTGCGCAAGGCTGTCGTCGAAGCGTCAATCATGAGCCGCACGACTCAGCCACCCGGCACGCCGCAACTGTATTTCGCCGTGACGTCGGGCAACTTTCGACAGACGGCGACCGAGGCTCAGAAGTCAGCAGCGAAAGGCCAGTACATGGTCGAGTCAATTCTGCAGTCGTTTCCGCCGGGCATCGAAAAGGAACTCGCCTGCGAGGACTCGGCGCGCTGGCGAGTCAACTTCTGCCTGACGTACGGTCGGCTGCTGGCTCAGCGAGTCCGCAATCTCGAATACAACTATGGACTGGCCTGGGTGAAATCGAACCTGGCGAACGACGATGTCGACACGAAGGCCAACCGCTGGAACATCAGGCCGTCGAAGAAACTCAACTACGCCGGGACCATGAGGAAGACAGCCGCTCTGTCTGAGGAACTGCTGCAGCGAGTCGTCGACGAAGCTCCCGGAACACCGTGGGCCGTGCTCGCGTCGCGCGAACTGAAAGACGGCTTCGGCATCGAGATTCAGCAGAGCTACGTCGCTCCGCCACCGCCTCGCCCGCCGGCCCCCAGAACCACTGCCCCGCCGAAGAACAAAGTTCAGTTCGCTCCCGAACCGAAAAAGCCAACGACTCCGCCGCCTCCGCCACCAAAGCCGGTCCTGCCGAAGCTGTAACGTTTCAGTGGCAGTCGGCGTGGAATGAGAGCTATCCGAGCAGGCGCCAGAGGCGGAACGTCACGAGCGCTGCAGCCAGAAGTGCCAGCCATCCGAGACTGGTGCGGATGGACTGGCCTTCCAGGCGGTTACTGAAGTCGGATCCAATCCGTGCTCCAATCGTGCCGCCGAACATCAGGGCGACCGCGAGATTCAGATCGACGTTGTCGTGCCAGGCGTGAACGATGGTGGCCTGCAGCGACGTGAACCAGACAACGACCAGTGCTGCCAGAATCGCATTCTTCGCCCGAATCCCAAGCAGGTAGATCATTCCTGGCAGCAGAAGGATTGCTCCGCTGATGCCCAGCAGGCCAGCAGTCAGGCCCATCATCAGGCCGAAGAGACTGAGAACTGGAATCGAGAACTTACCGACGCCGAGTTCCGGAAAGACATCGAATGGTGGCAGCGGGACGCGGGCCAAAATTCCCCGTGGCAGCATTCGCCCCTGTTTCTGACGATGCACCTCAAACAGCGAAAACGTTCCGATACAGGTCAGCAGAAAGAAATAAGCCGCCATGATCAGCAGGTCGGCAGCGGGCACCAGCCGTGTTCCGACGGAGACCTCGCTGAGTTCTCCGGCTGATTCCAGGAAGTGCGTTCCAATCATCACTCCAACGAAGATTCCGCCGGTCAGAATCAGCGGCAGGCGAAACTGTTCAACGGCGATGCGTCGGGCCAGAAGCGAGGTTGTCGCCGGTCCCAGGAGCTGGCAGGCTGTCGATCCCACCGCGATCTCGATTGGGATGTCGAGTACGACGTGCAGGATCGGGACCAGCAGAAAACTGCCACCAACACCAAGCATTCCCGCCAGCCCTCCGACAAAGAAGCCGCAGCCGACGACGAGCAGAAGGTTGAAGACGGTCTCAGGTGTCAGCACGGTGCAGCATCAGGTTGCGGGCGGATATGGACTGGCTCGGATTGAGCCGCGACGGTTGGCCCATCCAGAGAGTGTCTCTGAACGGAGCTGGCCGCAGTCAGATGTAGTACTCGATCGTTGGATCCTTGTCCTCGGCTGACGGCTTGCCGGGCGGATGCAACCGGCGGAACAGCCAGTTCACAGCAACACCCCAGGCAATCGGGACGGCCACAGACAGGAGAACTAACAGGAGTTTCAGCAGCAGCGGTGACATGGTTCAATCAGCGTAACGCAGCCCTGGAAGGCTTCAGAAATCAACAAACGGGCCAACCAGACGTTAGTGAATCACGCGACTGACTTCATCCGCGTCTGTGACGATTCACGGAATCTTTCGACATTGTCCGCCAGCTCGTATGACAATGATCACTCGACACTGAAACACGCGCACCTGGCAGAGCAACGCCGACGCAACTGATCAATCGAGCGCCAGCTCCGGACGGACAGCCTGCAACTGACGCAGGCCGTCGGTTGTCACCGGTGAATGCTGCAGTCCGAGGGTCCTGAGTGACGGCAGCCTCGATAGTGCCTGCAGTCCCTGGTCAGACAGCCCCGTCCCTGTCAGATCGAGCGTTGCCAGTTGCTGCAGGTCCGCCAGAGCCGACAGGTCCGTGTCGCCAACCGCCAGGTACCGCAGCGAAAGGCTGCGCAGCTTTGGCATTCGAGCGAGCAGCCTGACGCTGCTGCCGCCAATCGCGGTACCGCTCAGGTTCAAAGATCGCAATTGCGGTTGTTTGGCGATTGCTTCGAACCGCTGATCGTTCAGTTCGGCGCCGGAGAGGTTCAATGTCCGCAGGCGGCTTAGACCGGCGAGTTGCCTGATTCGCTGGCTGTCGAGTCCTCGCACTCCAGACAGATCCGCTTCCAGCAGGTGATAGTCGCCGCCGGGCAGATCGGCGAGAGTCCGAACGGTTCGCTCTTGCTGGCCGTCGAGAATGACCGCCGGACGATTCATTTCCAGCAGCCATCGGGTGACGACGTCGTCAGGACTGTCGAGCTGCGGCCCATCGGTTTCGGACGGTGAGGATTCCGCAGCAGACGTTGATCGCTGGCCATCTGCCTTATCCGGCGAATCTCCCTGCGTGCCTTTTCCAAACCACAGCAGGCCGCCGAGCAGCAGTGCCGCCGTACCAACGGAAATGACGATCGGCAGCAAGCTCCCCTGTTTTCGACGCTGCTGACGATGGCTCAGAGGCGAGGAACTCGCCCGGCTGTCGAGCATCGCATCGATCTGCTGCAGCGTCTGATCGCCAGCCGTGTTAATCGTCGGCAGCTCAAATGCCGGAGCCTGTGCGGGAGCAATCAGGCTTTCGAGCGCTCGCGGGTCAGACACGAACGTTCCGAGGATCGCCGCGACTTCGCCCGCTGACTGAAAACGCTGTGCCGGATCACGATTCAGCATTCGCGAAACAATGTGGACCAGAATCGGCGGAGCTTCGGGACAGTATCGGCTGAGTGGCGGAGCATCGACGTTGATCCGCGACAGCAGTTTCTCCATCACATTGTCGCCGTCGTAAGGCAACTCACCCGCGATCAGGTGAAACAGGGTGACTCCCAGACTGTAGATGTCGGCACGGTGATCCGCGTTTTTGGAGTCCATCGCCTGTTCCGGAGACATGTAATCCGGCGAGCCCATGATCTGGCCGGCCCGCGTCATGTCGCCGCTGCTGCTGCCATCGCTGGAAATTCTGGCCAGCCCAAGATCGAGAACCTTGACAAGCGCATCGCCGGTTTCCGGCTGCTTCGTGACGAGCAGATTGGATGGTTTGATATCGCGGTGAACCAGTCCCTGCTCATGAGCATGCTGCAGGCCCAAAGCCGCCTGCCGGATGCACTCGCAGGCAAAGTCGATCGGCAGGCGTTTGTGTTGCTTGAGCAGTGCCTTGAGGTCCGGCCCCGCGAAGTACTCCATGACCAGAAAGACGCGGTTATCGCAGCGGTCCGCGTCGATGGCCCGCACAATGTTCGGGTGATTGACTTGAGCCGAAGCCCGGATCTCACGCTCGAAACGCGCCCGGGCGATATCGCTCTCGCTGAGTGACGCGGCGAGAACCTTGAGTGCAACTGGCAGTCGCGTCGTTGTGCTTTCGGCCTTGAATACGGCACCCATCCCACCGGAGCCGAGCACGTCGAGCAGCTTGTACTTGCCGAGGAACAGCCGGCTCTTGCCCGCCAGAAGCTGGTGCGTCTGCCATTCGGTTAGCCATCTCCGTTCGAGCAGTTCCTTCGCGATCTGAGCCGCGTCGCAGCGCGTGCCGAGATCATTCGCAAATGCAATCTGCTCGGGCTTGAGCAGGTTGCTGCGACGCAGCGTCAAAAGGAAGGTGGAAACAGCGACAGTCGACATCAGCGGTAAAGAAAAACAGGCGAGTGGCCGAGCCGGCAGCTCGCGGCACATTCGTAGCGGAGGATTTCAGTCAGTCAATGTCCCGACCTGGAGGAGGCCGGCGATCGTATCGGATTCTTCCGGGAGGCTTAACTTCAGATACTCCCTGTCGCGAGTGCTCGACGCACCCCGGAAGATCCGTCAGATTGCCACCTCTCAAAGCGATACTCTGACGCGGTAAGG
Organism: Planctomycetota bacterium; assembly: GCA_029977045.1. Taxonomy (GTDB): domain Bacteria; phylum Planctomycetota; class Planctomycetia; order Planctomycetales; family Planctomycetaceae; genus JAPOLP01. The sequence continues at coordinate 8,817 of JAPOLP010000040.1, read as the reverse complement.
AGCCAGAGCAAGATGGTGCGTCCGACAACCTGCCCGATTTGTGATAAACCTGTTAGCGGTGCGGCAGCGACTGATTCGAGCTACTTCCCGTTCTGCAGCGAGCGGTGTCGCAACGTCGACCTGCTGCGCTGGAACGACGGCAAGTACGCGATCGTTGAGCCGCTGAGCCCCGACCAAATGCTCGAACGGATCGGCGACGACCCGGAAGCTATCGAAGAACTGCTCAACGAATAAGTGCCGCGAGACCTGCAGGCAGACGGAAACTCTGGAGACAACCACCGTGGCTCAGCGAGTGCTTTACTGTGGCGATACGACGCTCGACTCGGCAGCCGCCTACCTGGCCAGTCTGATGGCACTGTGGCAGGTCGATTTCGATTACGTTCCGAGCCACCAGCCGCTATCAGCCAATCTCGCCGTCGGCTCATTCGACATGTTCATCTTCAGTGACTACCCCGCTGAGCGTGCCGACTCTGCACTGCAGCAGCGGATTGTCGAACGAGTTTCAGCAGGAGCCAGCCTGCTGATGATTGGCGGCTGGGAGTCGTATCACGGACAGGGCGGCGACTGGGACGGCACGCCGATCGGCAACGCGCTGCCGGTCGAGATTTCAGCGACCGACGATCGACTGAACTGCGACTCGCCGGTCTTCGTCCAGCCACTGATTCCCGATCATCCCGTCGTCGCAGATCTGCCTTGGGCCGAGCGTCCTCCATTGATCGGCGGATTCAACCGGCTCGCGGCAAAGAGTGACGCCAGCACTGTGCTGCAGGCAGTTCGAACGACGGCTCGCCGGGAAGGCGACTCGTTCACGCTGCAGTCGGTCGATTCGTACCCGCTGCTGGTCACCGGCAAGTGTGGAGACGGAAAGACCGCCGCCCTTGCGACCGACGTCGCTCCGCACTGGATCGGACCAATGGTCGACTGGGGACAGGCCCGTGTATCCGCTCAAGCTGCGGGGACCGACGGAGTGGAAGTTGGCAACCTGTATGCTCAGTTTCTGAGGCAGTTGATCGACTGGCTTTGAGACGTTTGCTGTCTGCCGCGATCGATCAGAAGGTGGCACAGGCCCGAAGGGGGCGGCCCGATTCCTGCCCCGGACGCAGTTCGGGGTTGGAAGGCTGAAAACATCAGAAGCCTCAGCAGGCAACGCCGTTAAGCAGTCATCTCTGAAGAACGAGTCTGGGGCTGGGCAGGTTGGCCTGGTTGTCGTTTTCGGGGTGGTTGGAATTGCCGGGAAGGGAGCGTGTTGTCCTGGAACCATGCAATTTGAGGCAGGCATGAAGCCACGTTCGTGCCCCGAATCCGGTCAGCTGGATTTGTTTCAGTCTCGGTTTGAGCAGTTGCTGAATCTGGATCATCCGCTCTGCGTTCTTGCGGGGCAGATTGACTGAGCTCGGTTCGACGTGGCGTTCGCGGAGTGTTACTACCCTGACACGGAGGCTCCGGCGAAGGCGATCCGCCTACTGGTCGGTCTGCCCTGTGTTTGTGAGAAAGGACTGGGCTCAAGCACGCGGCGATCAAGGTTGGCCGATACGCTCACGCGAAGCAGTTCAAGCGGATGCGGCGGAAGCCGAACAACCTGCGCACGTGGGTGTCGATCTGTGCCAAGCGAATCCGTACGACGGCCACACACTCGGGCAGGCGATCGCCACGGTGGAACGCGCGACCGGGATGAGTGCCACAGACGCGTACGTCGACAAGGGCTATCGCGGGCACGACTACACTGGCGATGCGACGATTCACATCTCGGGCACGAGCACCCGCAAACTGGCTCGCACGCAGAAGCAGCAGGGACGACGACTCAGTGCGGTCGAACCAAAGATCGGACGCCTCAAAAGCGGCCATCGTCTGGGCCGCTGCTTCCTGAAAGGCCTGTCTGGCGATGCCGTCAACCTGGTTCTGGCGCCGCCGGTTCCAACCTGCGAAAGCTGCTGACGCGCAATCGCGTCTGCGCTTTTCTGCTGCCCGTCAAGCCACCTCACCACAGCCCGGCGACGCACGGCCACCCATTCCCTCACCGCCTGACACACCACCAGAACTCACAACTTCGCACGCCTTCCGCCAGAAGGCAGCCTCTTCAGGGACGAATAATTACTGCCGACGCTTCGGGGCTGAAAAGTTGCCAGGTAGAAATACTGTCTGGCCAGCTCGCAAGTAAGGGGGATGCTGTCCTACGGCGTCAGCATGTACTTGCGGACGAAAGCCGTTGCCTGGTCGGTGACCGCGTCTCCCGCGCCGGCGACTCCGTGGTTCGCTCCGGGAATGACGACCAGCTCTGAGGTGGCTCCGACGCTCTGCAGTTTCGCGTGCAGATTCCGAGCGTGCTCGATCGGCACGATGTCATCTGCGTCGCCGTGGACCTGCATCATTGGCGGGTCGTCCTTGCTTGCGAAGGTGATCGGAGAGACGTCCTTCTTCAGCTCGTCGGAGAGCTTTTCGGCGGGAGTGCCCGGTTCGTAGCCGATCAGCTGCCGATAGGCGGGATGCCTATGATCGATCGCGCTGAGCAGTGACCAGTCGGTCGGGCCGGCAAACGGGACAGCACAGGCGACTCGAGACGACTGCTGCTCGACCGGATCTTTCGAGTCCGCCTTCGCCGCGTCGTCATGTACGGCGACGTAGGCCGAGAGGTGCCCCCCCGCCGAACCGCCGGTCACGCCCAGACGCTTCGGGTCGATGTTCCATTTCGCGGCGTTGTGGCGGACGAACTGCACTGCTCGCAGGCAGTCGTTGACCTGAGCAGGGTGAGTTTTCACGTTCGTAAATCGGTACTCGACCGAAACGACGGACAGCTCGCCAGCTGCCACAAAACGCTTCAGCCAGCCTGGCAAGTGCGCCTTCGAGCCCGCTCGCCAACCGCCGCCGTGGATGAAGATCATTGCCGGAACCGGCTTATCCGACTTCGCGAGATACACGTCGACGCACTGCGACGGATGATCATCGTCATAGGCGACGTCACGGTGCGTCGGGTCCTGGGCACTGACGTTTGACCAGGCGGCGACGAGCAGGGACAGGCAGAGCAAACTTGTCAGCGAGAAGCGAGCAGTCATGGTCGGTGGCTCCAGGTGGTTGGTGAGTTTCCAGGAGCCATAGTGGAGCGGTGTAAAGTCCGCCCGGCTCCTGCCAGAATCCTATCGCTCTGCCGCGTCAGAAACATTCGAGCATAAGAAACAACCGAGGGCGAAGCCCGGAAGGACGTTCCGCCATGATCTCCCGAAAACTGACTCCCTCTCTGTCTGCCTTCCTTGCTCTGGCGATGACCGTCGCGGCCTGCAGCAGCGTGATTGCCGACGAGCCTCGCGTTCAGAAAGACATCGAGTTCGCGAACGTCGACGGGCACAGCCTCAAGCTCGACCTTTACCAGCCAGCCGCTGGTGAGTCGCAGCTTCTCGTCTGGATCCACGGTGGCGGCTGGCGGTCCGGCAGCAAAGCCAACTGTCCGGTTTCGTGGCTGACGGGACACGGTTACTCGGTCGCGAGCATTTCGTACCGGCTGACGGACAAGGCGACCTTTCCGGCTCAGATTTACGACTGCAAAGCCGCCGTTCGCTGGTTGCGGGCCAACGCTGAGAAGTTCGGCTACAGAACCGATCGAATCGCCGTCGCGGGCAGCAGCGCCGGCGGGCATCTCGCCGCTCTGATGGGAACTTCAGGCGACGCCAAAGACCTTGAAGGCACCGTTGGCGGGAATCTCGACCAGTCGTCACGAGTCGACGCGGTCGTCGACTTTTACGGCGCGACAGATTTCGTCCTGCGATCGAAGACTCAGCCGATCCGTGCGAATAAGGAAGGCTCGGTTGTTTATCTGCTGCTGGGCGGCGGAGCGGATCAGAAGGTCGAACTGGCGAGGGCGGCCGCGGCGGCGTTTCACGTTACGAAGGCCGCCCCGCCGTTTCTGATCTTCCACGGCGACAAGGACAACAAAGTCCTGCTCGATCAGTCAGAGCGAATCGTCGAGGTCTACCAGAAGGCCGGGCTGCCGATCACGCTGCACATTCTGGAAGGCTCCGGCCACGGTGGCGAGGAGTTCTACCTGGGCGACCGTCGCAAGCTGATCGTCGAGTTCCTGAAGCTACACCTCGGGAACTGATCGCGATTTTTTAGTGGAACGTCGCGAGTCCAATGGTTTTCGTGCTGTCATCAGCCGCCGAGCGTTAGCTCGCGGTTTTCCAGATGATCAGGAACCGGACGCTAACGCGTCCCGGCTGATTTACCGCGACGTGGGGAACATTGGACGCGAACCGCCTGACCGTTCCGTCTGATTCCCGCAAGGCCGGACGGCTTACGCCGTTCCGCTACCTTGCAAGCCACCAGCTTACGCCTTCGCCTCGAAGTCCCGCATGAAGCTGACCAGAGCGTCGACGCCTTCTGCCGGAAACGCGTTGTAAATACTCGCCCGCATTCCGCCGACGCTGCGGTGGCCCTTCAGGTTGTGGAAGCCGGCCGCGGTGGCCTGTTTGATGAACTCGGCATCACGGTCGGCGTCGCCGGTGACGAACGTCACGTTCATCAGCGAGCGGCTGTCGTGGTCAGCGGTTGCGCGGAACAGTTCGCTGGAATCCAGGTAGTCGTACAGGATGCCGGCTTTCGCGCGGTTCGCCTGCTCGATAGCCGGCAGCCCGCCTTGCGCCTTCAACCAGGCACAGACTCGACCGACGAGGTAGATCGCGAGCGTCGGCGGCGTGTTGTAGAGCGACTGATTCTCGGCGTGGATCCGGTACTGCAGCATCGCTGGCAGTGACTCGCTGCCGGCGGCGACCAGGTCCTTCCGCATGATGACCAGCGTCAGGCCGCTGGGGCCGAGGTTCTTCTGGGCTCCGGCGTAAATCATGGCGTACTTTGAGATGTCTACCGGGCGACAGAAGATGTCGCTGCTGGCGTCGCAGATCAGGACCGAATCCTGCGGAACGTCGGGCTCGGCATGGTACTGCGTTCCGAAGATTGTGTTGTTCGACGTGAAATGGATGTACGCCGGGTAGGACGAAAACTGAGCCTGCTTCGGGATGTAGCAGAAGTTGCGGTCGTCGCTGGTACTCGCGACGTGGACGTTGCCGAACAGCTTCGCCTCGTAAGCGGCCTTCTTCGACCAGGCTCCCGTGATCAGGTAGTCCGCCGTCTGGCCTTCCGACAGGAAGTTCATCGGGATCATGCCGAACTGCAGCGACGCTCCGCCCTGCAGAAACAGCACTTCGTAGTCGTCCGGGATGCTCGCCAGCTCGCGGATCAGAGCTTCCGCCTCGTCGCGGACCGCCATGAAGGCCTTGCCGCGGTGCGAGTGTTCCATGATCCCGATGCCGGTATCGCCCAGCGAGAGCAGGTTCTCGCGAGCTTCTTCGAGCACCTCGACGGGCATGACAGCGGGGCCGGCGGAAAAATTGTAAACGCGAGTGGTCATTTGAGGTCCTGAGGGAGTGTGGCCAGGAGTCGTGAATCTGACCTGACGACGAAGAAGAGCAGGGGGCGGTTCGCACGGTCCGCAGCCCGACGAGCGGTCTCTGAGACGATACCGGCAAGAAAAGCTGTATATGCGGCGGCCATGAAACGGTCAACGAGCCGCCCGTCAGTTATCGCTGTACTTCGTTTATCGAACCTCGTGCGTCTGTTTTGACGGGTTGCTGGCGTGTGAATGGCCACGAATCTGGACGGTGTTGGGCAACGCCCACACAGGAGGCTGCTGCCGCGCAGGCCTGACCTCCTGAATCCTCACAGCTGCCACCGTCGATATAACGCGATTTTGGAAAACACCTCCGGATTCTGATCGGAAACGCATCGAGGGCCGATCGGGATAGGGTCCTTTCAGCTGCTGATTGAGACTCCGGGCCAGTCGAATCGCAATTCTCTGTTCCCAGGTATTCGAGTGTTCTCGTCGGGATGAAGTATCGAGAGATGGCCATTGTTGTCCTGTTTGGCTGCGTGTATTTCGCCGCCGCAGAGCTTGGCCACGCGCTGTCGTTTCCGGGAGAGTTCGCCTCAATCTGGCCGCCCAGTGGCCTGTTTCTCGCGGCGTTACTGCTTGCTCCTCGCAACCGCTGGCAGTTCCTCATCTTCGCGGCACTGGTCGGGAACGCGGTTTCAGACGTCGTCTTTCATGGCAAGACTCTGCCGGTGGCGATCGGGTTCTGGCTGGCCAACACCGCGGAAGCGATCGTTGGGGCACTGGTCCTTCAACGCGTTCTGGGATCTCCGTTTGCGATTACCCGCCTGAAGCATGCCGTCCGCTTCATCTTCGCTGCGCTGGCGTCCGGGACGCTGGTGGGGGCAACAGTCGGTGCCGGAGTCGTAAGTGCCGCGTTCAACGTTCCTTACGGTGATGCCTGGCGGGTGTGGTGGTTCAGTGGAGTCATGGGAATTCTGCTGGTGGCCCCTCCCGTCACGAACCTGATTGTCTGCAAGCCGTGGCGCGAACCGGGGCTTAAGTTCAGAGCTGCGGAAGCATCGATCGTCATCAGTGGCCTGACGGCACTCAGTGTTTACGTTTTCCGCTTCAATTCCGAACCGCTTGTCTACACAGCGCTCCCGTTTCTGATGTGGGCATCGATTCGGCTGCGAATCTGTGGAGCCACACTGTCGACGATCGTTCTGGCCGGGATTACTGTCTGGAATACCGCCAACGGCTTCGGGCCGTTTGTCCAGGATTTCCCCGTCGTCCATCAGGTCGTGCTGACACAGGGATACCTCGCCGTTGCGATTGTCATCAGCCTGACTCTGGCTTCCATGACAATGGAGCAGGGTGAATCGCGACGGCAACTGGAACAACTGGCGACGCTGGATAGCCTGACAGGGCTGCATAACCGAAGGTCGTTCGACACGAGGCTCGACGAGGAAATCTCGCGGTTTCAGCGGACGGAGAGGCCACTGTCGCTGTTGATTATTGATGTAGACCATTTCAAGCAGTTCAACGATCAGTTTGGTCATCCGGCTGGAGATGCCGCTCTGCAACGAGTGGCACGACTGCTGGAGAAGACCGCTCGTGCGACGGACTTCGTCGTGAGGATCGGCGGCGAGGAATTCGCAGTCCTGATGCCGGAAACGGATGAATCTAACGCAGTCATCGCGGGCGAACGCTTTCGAGAAGCGATTAGAGATGCCGTGTGGCCTCACCGGCAGATTACGGTCAGCATCGGAGCAGCGACCCGGTCAGCCGACATTCCGCACGAAGCTTCGCTGGTCATGCAGGCGGACATGGCGCTCTATCGATCCAAAAAATCCGGGCGGGACTGCGTGACTCATTCGGATGCGGCCCGCGAGATTGTCGAAGAACCCGTCCCAGTCGTTTCCAGTTGGGAACTGGTCGGCCATGCCTGACGCATTCACCGGAATTGCCTCTTGCTGAACTGAACGTGCAGCCGTCCTGGTCTGACATGGATTCCGTGCGCACGAAAAAAGGGCGGCAGTCCGAAAACTGCCGCCCTTCCTGCTTCCATCAGTGAGCAGTGATCAGTCACTCAGAACCGCACCTCAGCCCGCGCGGTGAGACCGTCAAAGCTCAGCGTATCGCTCAGGTCATCGATCCGGTTCGCCTGAACTCCGTCGATGAAGCCGGGCGTCGTGATCGCGTTGAACCAGTGGTTCATGTAATAGCCGGCTCGCAGATGGATGTTGCCGCAGCGGCTTCGCCAGCCGAGGCCCAGTTCCAGTTCGAGCTGCGTCACGAAGCGGTCATCCGCGATGCCAGCTCGTGCTTCCTGGATGACCTGGTTGGTCATCTGGTTGTAGTCAGCCGTGAACCGTCCGGCGAGGACGTTCACGTAGCCTTCACCGTAGGTGTAGAAGCCGCGGCTGTTGAGCCATTCGCCAGCCAGACCGAATCGCGGGCCAACGCCAGCGAAGTCGATTTCGCTGTCGACCGTAATCGTGTCGTTGCCCTGGTACTGGGCTCGGAAGTCCTGTTCGAGGTTGGCGTAGCGAACACCGATGACGCGATTGATGACGTGGCACTCGTCGCCGCACAGAACTTTGCGGTGTTCGAGGTCAGCCATCTGGAAGTCGATGTCGTACCGGGCGGACGTGTCGAGCACGGTTCCGAACTGCACGTTCGGCTCAACCCGCAGCGTTTCCGGACGGAAGAACGTCTGATTGCCACCCGGCAGCGTGTCCGCGTCGTTCGTGTCTGACGAGTACCACCAGTAGGTGCCGACGACGCTGCTCAGGCAGTCCAGAGCGTACGCTCCGCCGATCTTGAAGCCCGGCGAGTAGTCCGGGTCGGCAACTCGCGAAGGAGCAACCGGGTTCGAGTTCGCGTAAGTTCCCATCGATGCCGTGGCGTAGGACGTGTCGACACCACGCGGTGACAGATAGAGGAACTCACCGAAGATGCGGTGCTGGTGTTCCCAGATTTCCGGTGGCTCGCAGCAGTCGTCCTTCGGACAGCAGGCTCCGCAGGCGGCCTTGGCGGCATCGCCGCAGGCACCGCAAGCATCCCCACAGGCGTCCGTCACCTTGCTGACCCACGAGGTGTGGCTCGTCTGACGGAACGACGGCATGTGGAGGTCCGGCATTGAGACCTCGGGCATGTGCAGATTCGGCATCGAAAACTGCGGCATGCTGGGACGGGGGAACTTCGGCATAGAAACCTGAGGCATGCTCGGTCTCGGAATGCTCGGCATCGACACGTCGGGCATGGAGACGCGGGGCATTCTGGGCATCGTCAGAGACGACATGTCCGGTTTCGGAATGGCGTCGCTCCAGCCGGTTTGTACGATCTCCGGCGAGTAGTCCTGTGCGTACGTCAGGCTGCTCGCTGAGAGAGCAGCCGCTGTACACAACGCGAAAAAGCGTTTCATCTCTGATCCTTCCTTGCTGATGGAAGCAGTGTTT
>JAPOLP010000407.1 GCA_029977045.1 Planctomycetota bacterium | reverse complement strand
TGCAACCCCGCTCCACTGTCCCCGACATCTCCAGACAGGTCGAGTCCTTCAGTGCTGCCGTGCTTCTCTTTCCAGAGCAGCGACAGACGTTCGGTTGGCAGGATTTTCTGAACGGCGCTCTGGCTGTATCGCTGCTGCAGGATGCGTTCCTGGAAAGGCAGGGCAACCAGTTCGCCGTAAAGCTCAATGGCGCGGTCGATGTTTTTGTCTTTTCGGGCCCGGTCAGCCAGCGCGAGAGTGAGGGACGGTTCGTGAGGTCGTTCCTTCAGCAGATCCAGTGCTTGCGCCTCACAGCGTTTCTTGTCTTCCTCAGTCTCGGACTCAAAAAGATTGAGAGTCTGCCGGAAACGGCACTCCAGGGTGACCTGCTTTATCTGGGTTTTGAAACTTGCAAGTTCCGGGTCGTCGTCGATGGCTGCGTTGACCATGTCAGAACGCGACAGGCACCAGTCCGGTTGAGCACCGCCAGCGCCCATGATCACATAAGTCTCGATCAGCGCAAGTCGGCGGAGGCGGTCCGACCATGCGCCCTGTAGTTCGCTGTACTCATCAATCAGCTTCGTGAGCTTCTCGCTGACTCCCTCCTTCTGGGCGGTGACCTGAATCAGCTGCTTCCAGGCAATCGCGGAAATCGGGCTGGTCGGGTGTTTCTCGACAAACAGACGCGTGTCTTCATCCGGGACGGGTGACGACGCGAGGTTCATCAAGTCGAGCATTTCGGGGAGCAGGATAAACGCGGGGACGCGTACGAAGGTTCGTTCGTTGGTCGGAATCAGGCGTGCCGGCTGAGCGCTGCCGTTGGCAAAGACGATCGATCCAACAACGGCACCATCCGCTGCCTGGTGTCCCTCAAACAGAAACGCGCGTTTATCGTCGGTACGCCTGGCTTCAATATTCACGCGGTCTTCGTCAAGCGACCCGGTCACCCTTGAGGCGACATCGAACTCATCCCTGGCCGAGACAATTTCGAGGGTGTCAGCGGCGTCGTTCTCCCCAGACTCGAAGTGGAGCAGTACAACAGGTCGTTCGCCGAGCTGGGGGGGCACGTTCTCCTCCTGCGGAGGCACCATGTGAAAGACGTGCAGCAGCCAGTTGCCGTCCATACCGTCGCGGTCGGGCCAGGCGGGTTTGCTCGGACCCGGTTCAATTGGGTCCGACAGCGTCTTCACCGAGTCGCTGATTGCATTCGCGACAGCGTCACCGGAGGTACCGGCTTCCGGGCCGGCAGACGGTTGTGTGTCTACGGCTGTCGTTTCACTGCCAGGTGAGGTGGGTGCATTGGTTGATGTTGAATCGTCCTTGCCGCAGCCGGACAGGAGTGAAAGCGTCAGTAAAAGAAAGCAGACGCCGGGCAGGCGAGCCATGTCGAAGATTCCTGTTTGAATTAACCGTGAAGACTCGAAAAGGACGATCGTGCAGACTTCAGCTTCGAGGCATGTCGTTCCTGCGAAACCAGCCCGAAAAACGGCTGAGGTCAGAGAATGCGTACAAAACAAGCACGCCATGTGTCGCGACGCATACGCCGGCGAGGCGATCGGTGCGGGATTCTATCGGCAGATTCGACAGCGAACGAGGCAAACTCGCCCGCCCGCCGACTCGGAGTTGTCGCCGGGCAAAATCTGCTCGGGCGGGCGATTTGTGAGTGCTGGGCGATCTCTGGATCAACCAGCAACCGCTCTCCCGGCTGGAGCAGGTAAGCGGAGAACCCCGACTGATGTCAGGCTGAATCGAAACCGCCGGGTAGAGTCGTGGCTCGCTTGGGCGACCTCAAACGGGCCAGCGTGGCCCGAGTTCGCCGGCCTTGACGACGCCACCCTGCATGACGGCGATGAATTTCGAGCGGTCTTCCAGCAGTGAGATGTCCGACGCGACGTCGCCGTCGACGACCAGTACGTCGGCCAGCTTGCCGGGTTCGAGCGTTCCGAGTTCGTTGCCGCTGCCGCAGATTTCGGCGCCGGTTTTCGTGGCACACTTGATCGTGTCAAGCACGCTGAAGCCGACGTCGTTGACGAAGAATGTCAGCTCTTTCGCATAGTCACCGTGCGGATTCCAGGCGAAACCGTAATCGCCTCCCATCCCGATGCGGCCTCCGGCGGCCAGCAGGCGACGGCAGCTTTCGGCTCCGCCTTCGAGAGTCTCGATGTGGCCGTCGACGACCGACTGAGGCATCCCGATCGCCGGTCCGTTTTCGACGCTGGCCTTCTCGAAGTACAGAGCCGGAACTACGGGCACGTCGCGCTGCAGAATCAGCTCGATGCATTCGTCATCGAGAAACGTGCCGTGTTCGAGTGCGTCGTAGCCCGCTTTCAACGCGTTCTTGATCCCCTCGGTGGCCCGGCAGTGGCCGGTCACCTTCAGGCCGTGGTTGTGAGCCGTCTGAACGACCGCGTGCATCTCCTCGAACGTCATGCACAGCGTGTGATGGTCGTTGAGGTCTGGCGAAGCCGCGTCGCCGGTCGGGTACGTCTTCACCCACTCGATGCCGTCTTTAACGAGTTTCCGCACCGCCGCCCGCGCCTCGTCGGGGCCGTTGACCAGCAGGACGAGTCCCTCCATGCCGATCTTGCGGAAGTCGGGGTTCCAGTCCATCAGTCCGCCAACGCCGCAGATTTCGCGACCACTGGCGACAAGCCGCGGACCGGGAATGAGATCGTTTGCGATCGCCTTTTTCAGCCAGACATCGATATTGAACAGGCTGCCGCCGCTGCGAGCCGACGTGTAGCCGCATTCCAGAGCCAGCCGGGCATTGCACGAAGCCAGCAGCGTCACGTACTCGACCGGGTACTTGATATCGAGGTCTTCGAGTGCCGCGACGTTGAAGTAGGTCGGGTGCCAGTGAGCCTCGACGAGCCCCGGCATAATCGTTCCGCCCCGAGCATCAATCACCGAGGCATCGTCCGCCACCGCCGGTGCCCCCGCCGCCGGTCCGACATAAGACAGCCGCCCGTCTTCAATCACGACGACTCCATCAGCAACCGGAGCCGCCCCGGTCCCATCAATGATCTGCCCATTCCGAACGACTGAAATACCGGATGCCGTTTTCATAAGTGGCCTGTCTGAGAATCGAACCGCGGTCAACCATTTTCAGCGGAACGGCGTAAGCCGTACGGCCCCTGCCCGGCACGCTGCGTCATCTCAAGTGGTTTCGATAAACGCCTCGACGTGTCGCAACAACTCACTTGTCCGCTGCCAGTGGATCAGGTGCCCGGTGTTCGGGTACTTGATCCGCGTGAGATCAGCTGCAAGACCAACGGCCTCGTCGGCGTCTTGATCGGTGAGCATCCCGCCGGATGTGGGATCCGCCTGCAGCAGCAAAGCCGGGCAGGGAAGATCGCGAAGTGTCTGCCGCCAGTCAAAGCCGTCAAGCCACCCACCAGCTGCGATCACCGGCAGAGTCTGCGGATCAAGCTGCTGCAGGCACTTCGCCGTAAACCGCAGAGACGCCGCGTCCCGGACGGCGCCCAGACGCGTCTGTGCCTGAGACTTCGGATCGACCAGCGTCACGTCTGCGAGCTGCCTCGCAATCGCGGGGACACTGTCTGTGCTGCCTGCGAACTGCCGCATCGCCTCGAAGAAACTCAGCAGCGGCGTCTCTGAAATCCGGCTGCCCATCGTGTCGAACGGCGGGTCTTCCATCACAACGGCCTGGACCTGCGACGACAACCTCGCTGCGAGTGCCGCGACGGCCATTGACCCCAGCGAGTGCCCGTAGAGCCGAAACTCTTTCATCGTCGAAAACGGCGGCAGCTTCAGCAGTGCTTCTGCCGCATCGACGTAGTCGACAACCCGGTAATTGTTGTGCAGCCGATCCGAGGCCCCGTGGCCAGGGAAGTCGACGACGAACACCTGATGCCGCAGCATCAGGGACGGCAGCAGCGGCAGAAAGCTCTGCCAGCGCCGCGTCACACCGTGAAAGAACAGCAACGGCGGCCCATGATCCGGCCCCACCGCAATATTCCAGGCCGTCCGGCCCACTTCAAAAATCTGTTCGTGCAGCATGGTGTCGTCTTGTCTTGAGTCAGTAGGCCGCGTGAAACGCGGCGCCACTATGGATTCCCGCACTCTGGCGGCTACGCCTGCGGTTTTTCAAACCAGGCACTGCTTTCAGGAAAACAGCTCAGTCAGAGGCCGTCCATCAGCCAGGCGATGCGGACGTCCCGTCTGATCGGGAACCGTCTGCTGTGGATCGATGCCGAAGCGCCAGTAGATCGTGGCGGCCAGATCGGCTGGTGTGACGGGATCGGTTTCCGGGTAGGCGCCGATTCGGTCGCTGGAACCTAGGACCGCTCCGCCGCGAACGTCGCCTCCGGCCAGCAGGATCGTGTAGCAGTCCGGCCAGTGATCGCGTCCGGCGTTGCCGTTGATCTGCGGCGTGCGACCGAATTCGCCCAGCGCGACGACGAGCGTCGAATCGAGCAGTCCGCGGTCGTCGAGATCCTCAATCAATGCTGACAGTGACTGATCGGTTGGAGGCAGCAGGAAGCGGCGGTGCTGGTCGAAGTTGTCGCGGTGTGAGTCCCAGTTCTGTCCCTGCTGCCGGAAGTCCTGCACATTGACGAACGGCACTCCGGCTTCGACCAGCCGCCGCGCGAGCAGCAGGTTCTGGCCCCGCAGTTCCCGCCCGCCAGCCAGAGCGGCCGAGTGGTCTCCGTCGCGCTTCGGCTCGGCAGACATTCCGTAACGCTCGCGAAGACGAACGTCTTCCTGAGTGATGTCGAGCGCCGACTGCAACGTCTTCGATTCGAGCAGCCCATAAGCCTGGTCGACGAACTGCTGCAGCTGCTTTGTTTGCGTCGACGTCAGCGAAGCGGCCCGGCTTTCGACCTGCTCGATCAGTTCGCGGCGTTGAGCGATTCGGTCGAGGGGCAGTGTGTCGGGGCGTGCCAGCATGTCAGAGCGGTAGACGAGTTTGCTCGCGTCGCCAGCGATCGTGAACGGTTCAAACCGTGGCCCTAGATAGCCGCCTCCCTGGCAGGGGACGGTGACGACGTTGTGAAACAGCCACGGCAGCGAGGCGTGCCAGACTCCGCAGTGAGGCTGCCCGGTCGGTGGCACCGGAGTGAACCGGCCGCGCTCACGCAGGTAATTGAGCACGGCTCCGTGGCAGGGATCGTGCTGCGGGATCGGAGCGAACTCTTCGCGATCTCCCTGCGGGCTCTGCCGCCCGGTAAACGTTTCCGTCCCCGCCGAATCGTGCAGCCGGTTGGTGTGGTGCATACTCCGGATCAGAGCGACCTTGTGCATGACCTTCGCCATCTGCGGCAGATGCTCGCAGATCTGAATCCCCGGCTGCGATGTCGCGATCGGCTGAAACTCGCCCCGCACTGTCGAGGGAGCGTCAGGCTTCAAATCGTACGAGTCGAGATGGCTCGGTCCTCCGTAATAATAGACGAACACGCAAGCTCGCAGCGGAGTCCGAGGCGCATCCACCGCCGCCCGCGCAGTTCCCAGGTCTGCGAGCCCCCGAGGCCCCAGCCCCAGCGAAAGACCTCCGGCAGCGACGTTTTGCAGCCAACGCCGACGCTCAAGATTGTTCTGCAGATTCAAACCCGACATCACGGCCACCTGGACCCGAAGAGCGAACCATCAACCGACTCCACCTGCGACTGGCAACGATTGTGCTCGAAACTCAAACTCGCCAGCAACCAGAGAACTCGCCGTGCGATGCCCGAGTAGCGGCGTCCAGGATAACTTCCCGATTCTGAAGCATTCTGGCTCAGCCGGCACGCGTTAGCGTCCGGTTCTT
>JAPOLP010000880.1 GCA_029977045.1 Planctomycetota bacterium | reverse complement strand
GCGAGAGGCACCGATGAGCGAACGCGTTGCAGGGATTTCGACACTTCATGAACTTCGCCAGTTTGTCCACGAAACGCTGTGTCAGCGCGAGAATCTTGTCAGAGACCAGTTCCAGATGCTTGAAATGGAACTGAAGAAATGCGGTCGAGCGTGCGGCCTGCAGTTTTCCATTCACGGCCCGCGGCAGGTCCGCCTGAGTGCCGTCTGGGCTTCCGACCGGAACCACGTTTTCTTCTACGACGCATCCGGCGCCCGCTTCATGAAGATCGAGCTGGCCGAACGCATCGCCGCGATCAGTGACCAGGCGGCGTGAGCATCGCCGGCTTTCCTGAATCGCAGGACGGACTTCAGTCCATCACGCGCCGACCAACGGATTGAAGTCCGTTCTACGATTTGCCGTGAGCAGCAACCTCGCGGTATAGCCGCGCGTACTCGTTGACCATTCGTTCGACTGAGAGCGTGTCGCGGCAGTAGTCAGCAGCGCTCTGGCCGAGCTGTCTCGCGAAGTCGGTCTCGCGGAGAAGTCGATCGGCCGCTTTCGTGAACGCGACGCGGTCACCAGTCGGCACGACCAGTCCTGTCTGTTCGTGCGTGACAAGTTCGACATTCGCGGGAATGTCACTGACGACGCAAGGGACGCCGCTCGCCATCGCCTCCATCAGGCTGTTCGACTGCCCCTCGAAATCACTGGCCAGCCAGAAGACGTCGAACAACGACACGAGTGACGCGGCATCCTCACGATGCCCGAGAAAGCGGACTCGATCGAGGCAGCGGATGTTGCGGGCGAACTCTTCCAGCTCTCGCCGCTGAGGACCGTCGCCAGCAATCACAAACGCGACGTGTTCATGTTCGAGATTTGTCAGCAGCTCGAACGACCACAGCAGATCCTTCAACCGCTTCTGCGGAGCAAGCCGTCCAATGAAGCCGACGACCTTCGTCGATTCGTCCAGACCGAGGCTGCGGCGAAATTCCTCACGCGACTGCTGCGGCGCCGGGGGTTGCTGGATCCCGTTCTGCACGACGGCCAGCCGATCGCGCGGTACACCTATCGACTCGTAAAAGTTAGACACCGCCTGTGAGTTCCCAACCAGCAGATCGGTCTTCGGAATCAGCTTCCGATCGAGCCACAACTGCCAGCCGGCCTTCCACGAATCAACACAGCGTTCGGAAACGATGACTTTCGGCGAGTTTGTTCGAGGCAGCGCCAGCCGGCCATAAGCGTTCGCGGCGAACAGCCATGTGTGCAGGATGTCGGGTTGCCGATCCCGCAGATGCCGCTTCAACCGCCGCAGACACAGCGGATCGAACTTCCAGCGTTTGCCGAGCACCTTGAGCGGCACGCAAGCTTGTTCCAGTTCAGCTGCGTACGGTCCCGACCGGGTCAGTGCGACGACCTCAACATCAAACTCGTCACGCGGCAGCCGAGTCGCCAGGAGCGTCAGTTGCTTCTCGGCTCCGGACCGGTCGAGCGTCGGGATGAGCAGCGTTACGCGGATCACGTGTGACTTTCTGCCGTTCAGGCCGCGCGAGACTGCTCGTCGTCAGCGTCGCCCAGAATCTGCTGGATCGTCGCGAGCGGCACGTCCATCTGACGCGCTATTTCTTCTGCCGTGAAGCCCGACTGGTGCAGCAGCCGGACAAACTGAGCCGGTTCTCCGTGAAGTGAGAGCCTCTGCTTTGCGTTTGCCCATTCGGGTTCCTCAGTGTCACCATTGTTGGCTTCAAGCGGAGACGGAATCCCTTTGACTTCTTCGAGCAGCTCTTCCAGCCGGGCGATCTCGCGATCGGTTTCAGCAACCATCTCGTCGAGGATCGACAGCTTTGTCTGCAGAACGGCTTCCGACTGACGAGCGGTTTCGTGCAGACGAACCTCGTGCTGCTCAAGCTGCCGCTGCGACTCCTTGCGCCGCCGCTCCATTTCCTGCCGGGCATCGGCGACCGGGTCAGTTTTGCGCCGCCGCTGCAGCCGCCGCACGATGCTCCGCCGCATCATGATGCCGAACGCGACGATGAACAGCACCTGCACGAACGGGTGGATTTCTGAGAGATTCATACCGCGTCATCCGTGACGTTGAATGATGAGTGACCAGTGTTGACCACGAGTTGCTTTCTAAGGCCAACGATCCGTTCTTAACCGCAGAGAAAGCAGAGGTTTCGCAGAGGCCGCAGTGATCTCTGCGTCACTCCGCGCATCCTCAATGAACTCTGCGGTTAAAAACTTCCCGCCAGCAGGCGTCACCAGTCAGCCTGACCTTACTGGGCTGAGCCGACCTGTCAGCCGTGGTCATGATCATGATCGTGGCCGCCATCGTGGTCGTGGTGATGGCCCGCGTCGTGATCATGGCTATGGTCGTGATCATGACTGTGATCATGGTCGTGGCCGCAGTCGTGATTGTGGTCATGATCGTGAGAATGCGGTTCCTCGTCGACGTCGAATTCCATCTGCTGGTACCAGGCCTCGACGGTGCGGTAGACCTCGCGAAGCGGCATCTCCTGTTCGCGGGCAATTCGGGCCAGAGACTCGAATTCCGGAGTGAAAATCGCCGGTTCGCCGTCGCGCCAGCCAAGCTTGCCCTCGATCGGTCCCCAGTCAGAATCGATTGTCACCGCCTCCCGCAGCCGTTTCGACCGCTCGATCAGCCGCCGCCGGATGCCAAACGTCCCGGTTTCGTGGAAGACGATCGTCTCGATGTTTTCGAGGTTCTCCGGTCGGCAGATCACGGTCAGCAGAACGCCGGGCCGCTCTTTCTTCATCTGGATCGACGTTGACCACACGTCGAGTGCCCCGTGTTCGAGCAGCATCTGCTTCGTGTAGCCGATGATCTCGCCCGAGCAGTCGTCGAGATTCGATTCGAGCAGCCAGACCTGATCGAAGTCCGGCTCCGCGACGGCTTCCCCGACAAACAGCCGCAGGATGTTGGCTCGCTGCTTGAAGTCCTTCGTGCCGGCGCCGTATCCAACCGCCTCGATATGCATCGCTGGCAGCGATGCCGAGAAATAGTCGACGAGAGCTTTGACAATCGCTGCTCCGGTCGGCGTCGTCAGCTCAGCTTCGATCGGCACGTCGGCCAGCGGGACGCCTTTCAGCAGCTCAGCGGTCCCCGGCGTTGGGATTGGACAGACGCCGTGATCAATCTTCACTTTGCCATGTCCGGTTGGCACCGGACTGCAGACGACCTGATCGACGCCCAGCAG
>JAPOLP010000346.1 GCA_029977045.1 Planctomycetota bacterium | reverse complement strand
GCTGTGGACAAAGCCTGTCACTAGGCTAGCTATGTTGTTCACGACGGCGGCCCCTTCAGCAACCGCGGTGTCGGCGAGGGCCTTGGCTGCCGCCGTGGCAGAGTTGAGTAGTCCAGTGACGGCGCCGTTGAGAGATTGAGCCCACGCCGAGCCGGCGTCTGCGAGGTCGTTAGTAGCTGACGTTGCTGCTGCGGCGACGGTGCTGACTAGGGCAGTGTAGGCTCCGGTGTTGGCGTTGGTGAGAGTTTGGGATTCGGCGGCATCGTCGTTCGCCAGATCTTCATCGGCTGCTGCGGCGGAGTTGACGAAACCTGCTGCAGCGCCGGCCCCTCCGACAGCAACGGCCGCGCCCGCAGTCGCCATTGTGTTGAAGTAGTCGGTCCAACCTTGGGAGACGGCGGCCTGGTCGGGGTCGCCGCCGGTGGCGGCGGTGTATTCGTTGTGGATGTCGCCGTTGAGGCTCTGCTGGGCTGAGGAAATCAGGCCGGTGACTGTGCCGACGTAGCCCACGTAGGCTCCCATGACTCCGCCGGTCAGAGCCGTTGCGGCGGAGGCGGCCAGGGCGGTAGCTGTCACGTTGGCGGCAGCTTCTTCATTGATCAGGTCCGCCTCGGCGGAGGCAACTTCGTTTTCGCGGGTTTCGTCGGCGGCGGCCAGGTCTTTGGTCAGGTCGGTTTCTTCGGCGGCGATGCCGTTGGCTCGGGTTTCGTCGGCGGCAACGATTGAGTCGGCCTGGTCCTTGCTCGCGGCATTGTCGGCCAGGGCCAGAGTCTCGGCGGCGGCGTTGAGGGCCTGGGCGTGCGTCAGGTCGGCGTCGGCGATCGCGTCGGCCACTTCGCCTTCCTTCGCCACCAGCGCAATCGCAAAGTCGGCGTCGATATCGATGATGTCCTTCGCGGCGGAGTCCTCGGCAGCGATTGCCTGCTGGGCGAACTGCAGTCCGGCGTCAGCCTGCTTGACTCCGAAGTCGTACTGCGCGTTGATGATGTCCTGCTCACGCGTCGTGTCAGCGGCGACTTCGGCACTCACCCAGGCGACCCATGCGGCGCCGGTCGCGGCGGCGAAGTCGACGTTCAGCGCGGCGACATCAACGTGATAGTCCTTCGAGAAGCGGGCGGGATCGTCGGGGTCCGGAGGCGTGCCGCCCATGCCCATCATCTCGTCCATGAAGTACTGCATCATCGCGGCGTCCCAGCCTTCCATCGCCGTGACGTACGTCTGGAAGACGCCCTGCTCGGCGGTGCTGAATGACTGGCAGGCGGCGTCGAGCGCGTTGCTGAAGGCCTCAGCTGGCGTGCCTGCCCCGAACGGGCCGGATCCGTCCGTGGTTCCGTAGAGCGTCACGTAGTAGTTCTCGGTCGCGGCCTGCACGGCAGCGTTCAGCGCCACACCGGCGTCAGCCATCGTCGCGTCGTACTGCTGCTGATAAGCCTGCAGTTCCAGGGCCAGCCCTTCCAGCCGTGCGGTCTTTGCGTTCTCCCACGGGTTACCCGAGCCAGTCGAGCTGCTTCCCGAACTGGACCCGCCGCCCGTTCCCAGGTCATAAGTCACCCAGGTTTCGGTGGTCGTCGTGACTCTTCCATCGACAGACACTGTGGCGCTCTGAAAAAACGCACCCGCCGGAATTGTGCCGGTGACGGTTGTGGTCGGCGGGTTCGTCGAGGCGTCGACGGTCTTCGTGCGGGTATGTGTCGTCGAACTGCCGCTGGTGCCACCACCTGGGTCCGACGGCCCGTTTGTCAGCCAGTCGTTGAGTTCATCCTGAGCTGCCTGAAGATCGGCGTCGTACTGAGCGTCGGCGTCAGCGACTGCCGCGGCGTAGGCGTCGTTTTCCGGAGCCATCGCCGCGTTGTAGGCATCCTAAGCCGCCTGAATCGCCGCGTCATAATTCGCTTCGATCGTTGCAACGGCTGCGGAATAGTCCGCTCCCGCAGCGGACGCAGCCAGGCTGTAGTTATCCTCAGCAGTCTGCACCGCCGCGTCACGATTCGCCGTCGCGGCGGCCACCAGCGAGTTGTACGTGTCCCAGGCACCGCCCGGCCCGTTCATCGCTGCGTCGTACGTGTCGACCGCGTCCTGCACGTCACTGTCGAACTGCCCCGCCGCTGCATCGAGCCCCGGCTGCAGCCCGGCCATCGCGGAATCCACCAGCGACTGCAGCGTCGTCTCGTCGATGACCGACGGATCGTACGTCGTTCCAGGATGGGAACTCAGCACACCGTCGCGCGTCGCCGCCGCCGTGCTTTCCGTCGAGTTGTAAGCACTCTGCAGCCCGGCGGCTGTCGCATCGTAAGCCGCCTGGGCCGCGTCGATCGCAGCCTGATAGTCCGCCGAATGCCCGGCCATCGCGTTGCTGTACGCGGCGTTGGCGGTTTCCATCGCCCCATCGAACGTCGCCGTGGCGGCAGCCTCGGCAGCGTTGAACGCGTCGTTGGCTGCGGTGCTGGCGGTTGTGTACTGATTGTTGGCCGTCGTCTCAGCCGACGTGAACGTGCCCTCGGCTGCCGTGATCGCGCCATCGTACGCACCCTGCGCGGTCGCCATCGCCGCGGTGTATCCGTCGTTGGCGACCGTGATGTCGCCGTCGAGCCCCTGCTCCAGCCCTTCGACGGTCGCGTTAAACGCGGTCGTCAGCGCCGCCACGTTGTCTGAATACGAGGTATTGATGCCGTCAATCGT
Source organism: Planctomycetota bacterium (assembly GCA_029977045.1). GTDB lineage: Bacteria > Planctomycetota > Planctomycetia > Planctomycetales > Planctomycetaceae > JAPOLP01. Next base: position 3,715 of record JAPOLP010000346.1, on the reverse strand, counting down.
GCCGTTGTAAGCCGTCACCAGCCCGTCGACCGCCGTCTGATAATCCGCCGAGTGCCCCGCCATCGCCGCCGAATAGGCATCATTAATCGTCGTCGCCTGAGCCTCGGCATCAGCAATCGCGTCGTCCAGCGTCGCCTGAGCATCCGCGACATCCGCTTCCGCCTCAGCCAGCGAAATCGACGGCGTCACTGTCAGCAGAATCCGTTCCTCGCAAACCTCGACAACGAGCGGCACCCGAGACGCTGCCTTCCGCCGTTTGCCCGACCCGTTTCTGGTCCGTCGCGTTGAATCCTGCCCACCCCCACCTTCCACTGGCCCAGCCAAGCTGACATCAACATGTTTCGGCCCCCGCTCGATACTGATGAAAAACTGAATCAAAAAACAGCCTGGCGTCGTGCCCAAAACAGACACGTCAGCCCTGCAGAGACAATCAACACTTCACCCCAGAAGACAAACATACCGTTTCACTGCGTATTATTTGACCACAAGGCGGAGCATTCAAATGACCTGGTGAATCACTGTTGACCGAAAACTCTCTCAATTTACGAAAACGCGAGAAATGCCTGAACTACCGATTGGGAGGACAGTGCAGGCACTGTGATCCTCGTCTGGACCTGTTTTCGGCTTTGAATTAAGACGCCTCACCGCTCTGGGCCGGCAGATTTCTGGCTCGGATTCGAGGCGGTCTTCAGGGACGAATTGACTCAACGCGGAGGCAGGATGCCGGGGGTTTCGGGGGATACTGGGTGGCGCGGGACTGTGGTCTCGTACCGGGGGTTGATCTTCCCGGTACTGATTGTGACCTCGGTGCTGGTCATCATCGCGCCTCTGCCGCCGATGCTGATGGACCTGCTGCTGGCGTGTAACGTCACTGCCGGTGTTCTCATCCTGCTGACGACGGTTTATGTCTCGAAACCGCTGGAATTCAGCGTGTTTCCGGCGATCCTGCTCGGCACAACGCTCGCCCGGCTGGTGCTCAACGTTGCCTCGACGCGGCTGATTCTGACGCGGGGGGCGACCGACAAAACGGCGGCGGCTGGCGAGGTCATTCAGGCGTTCGGTGAGTTCGTCGCTGGTGACAAGATCGCCGTCGGGCTGATCATCTTCTGTATTCTGGTCGCCATTCAGTTTCTGGTGATCACGAAGGGCTCGGGCCGAATCAGCGAAGTCGCCGCGCGGTTCTTCCTCGATGGGATGCCCGGCAAGCAGATGTCGATCGACGCGGATCTCGCCGCGAAAATGATCTCACCCGACGAAGCCAGGGCGCGACGCGAGGAGATCGCTCAGCAGGCAGACTTCTACGGAGCGATGGACGGTGCGAGTAAGTTCGTGCGCGGCGACGCGATCGCCAGCATCGTCATCACGCTGATCAATATCGCTGGCGGGCTGTATGTCGGGGTTGTCGAGAACGGTATGGCGGCGGGTGAGGCGGCGGCCGTTTTCACAAAGCTGACGATCGGTGACGGACTGGTCACGCAGGTTCCGGGCTTTCTGATCTCGCTGGCCGCCGGTCTGATCGTGACGCGGTCGTCGATTGAAAGCGACCTGCCGAAAGACGTCATCTCGCAGATGTTCCGGCACCCCGAGGCGATGTTTCTGTCGTCGGCATTCCTCGGAGCGATGGCATTTACCGGGTTGCCGATGGGGCCTCTGCTGGTGCTTTCGGCTGGTTGCGGCTTCGTTGGGTACACGCTGCGGCAGGTTCGCGAATAGCAGGTTGTCGAGGAGAAGAAAGCAGCGGCACCCGCTCCCGAGCCGCCGCCGGAACGCAAGCCGGAAGACCGCCTGCCGGTCGAACTTCTGATGGTCGAGCTGGGTGCAGGTCTCGTCCCGCTGGCCGATCCGTCGCGCGGTGGTGACTTGCTCGAACGCGTCCTGCAGATCCGGCATCAGATGGCCGAGGAGCTGGGCGTCATCCTGCCGAAGGTCCGCGTCCGCGACAACACCTGGCTGGGGCTCAACGAGTACGTCATCCGGATTCGCGATATGGAAGTCGCACGCGGCGAGGTCTGGCCGCAGCAGATGCTGGCGATCAATCGCGGCGGGGCCGAGGGACAACTACCGGGCATCAAGACAACCGAACCACTGCACGGACACGAGGCATTCTGGATTGAGCAGAATCAGGTCGATCGGGCCGAAACGCAGGGCTACTCGGTCGCTGAGCCGACGATCGTGGTCATCCTGCACCTGACGGAAGTGATCCGGCAGCACGCGTCGGAACTGCTGACTCGCCAGCACGTTCACGAGCTGATCGGCGCGTTGAAGGACCGGGCTCCGAAGCTCGTCGAGGAGCTGAATCCCGATCACGTGCCGATGTCGACGATTCATACCGTCCTGAAGAATCTGCTGGCTGAACGCGTACCGATCCGGGACCTCGAAACAATCCTGCAGACGGTGATCGACAACGCCGGCAAGATCGGCAACCTGTCGATTCTGACCGAGTACGTCCGGACCGCGATGGCTCGGACGATCTGCCAGAAACTGAGGGACACCAAACGCCGGATTCACCTGGTCAGCCTGGACCCGGTGCTTGAGGACTACCTCAAGACGAAAATGGACTTCGACAATTTCGGCGTTTCGTCCAAACTGGCGCCGCAGGAGTCGGAGGCGCTGCTGGAGGCGATCAAGGACCAGCTGGAAAAGCTGACTTCGATCGGCCTGCAACAGGTCCTTATCACAACGGCTCCGCAGATTCGGGCCGGCGTCCGGCAGATGTGCCATCGCACGCTGCCGAAGGTGGTCGTCCTCAGCCTGAACGAAATCACTCCGGAGACACAGATTGTCAGCCGGGGTTTCGTCAGTGCCGAGGTTCTGCGACCAATCCTCTCGACCGGCCAGCCGGGAAGTTGAAACACAAAATCGTTCTGAGTCACGGAAGACACAGATGAGCGAAGTCAGAACTTATCGCGCGGCGACGATGCAGGAAGCCCTGACAATTGTCCGCAAGGAAATCGGAGCGGACGCCGTCATTCTGCACACGCGGCACGTCACCCAGCGACGGTTGATCCCGTTCCTGAAAGGCCGCGATCAGGTTGAAGTGACAGTCGGCGTTGGCGTTAACGTTCGCTCGCACGCGGCCAGCGAAGCGGCAGCGCCGAGCGTGACCTCGGCGGCCACTGTTCACGCTCCGTCAGCCCCAGCGGTTTCTGAAAGTCGTTCGCCAGGAGTGGGGTCACGACTCGACGCGATCATCGATGACGGTCCGACTGCCGAGGCCTCTGAATCGCTTTCGCCACTCTCAAAGGCGGCACAACTGGCAGCGGAACTCGAACGCCGTAACGCCGAAAAGGCTCGTCTGGCAGAGAGCCTCAGCAACCTCGAGTCGGCCACGAAGTCGCGACCGCCTGTCGCCACGAATGAGGCCGCCGAACCTGCGAACAACGATTCCGGATTCGCCACGCTGATGGCGGGTGATGGAGTCGCTACTCTCGACCTTGAAGCGGGTCGGACCGGAAGTGGCTTTTCAGGCAAGACAATCGGCGATGCCGATGCTCCGCCCAACCAGGCCGCCGCACTGGCTGCTGCCGCTCAGTCAATTCGCGAAGTCGATGCCGGCTCGTCGACTGAAGTCGCTGCGAAGCTCGACACGCTGCAGCGGATGATGGAGAACCTGACGCGAACGTCACACTTCCGGGGAGCGGACGAGATTCCACCCGAACTGTTTGACGTCTACACGCACTTGATCGACGCGGACATTGAAGACGATCTCGCTCGC
>JAPOLP010000163.1 GCA_029977045.1 Planctomycetota bacterium | reverse complement strand
GCCGACGTCGGCCTTGATCGAGTCAAAGTCGAAACCGCGTTCGAGTGACCAGTCGCGGACGTGATCGCTGAAGTCCTGGAAAACTTCGCCCAGCGTGTAGCAGGGATACTCGGGCCAGTCCGGGCGAAAGCCGCAGACTTTTGGATACGCGGCGACCAGATCGCGAACGTACGCAGCGTTGTAGGATCGCACGGCCTCGCTCGCGAGACTTCCCGTATTCGCCATCCGGTTCGGCGGAATACTTCCGTCGGGCAAGCGAGGTTTGTCTTCGTCTCGCAGGCCGGACGGCTGGACTGCTCCGACCTGGAAGTAGACCTTCAGACCGGCTTCTACTGCGTGATCGATGAACTGGCCGATGATGGCTCCGTGTTCGTCGGTCAGATCGTTTGTCTGCCGGGGAGCGTAGGCTGAGTCGCGATAAAGGTCCGCGTTCGGGTGATAACTGACGCCGCTGCGAACCCAAAGCGAGTGCTTGCCCCACAACGGTCGGTCGAAGACGCGCGGACTGCTGCCGGCATCGATCGGCGGTTGAAAGCTGCCGTTCGTCTCGTCGCCGGGAGCAGTTACGGTCGGGTTGACCGCAACGGCCCTCGCTCCGATCCGCAGCAGGTTTTCGATAATCGGCTCGACGCCTTCACTCAGAATGAAGTCGCCCAGCACCGTGATTCCCAGAAAGTCGCGTCCGGCCATTGGTCGTTCCAAATGGTGAGTAACAGATAAGGCGGGAAGCTATTGGAAAGGCTCAGAGATTGACACGGAGCGCAACGAGCGGGTGGCCGGGGCTGGACTGAGCCTGCGAAGGAAGCCCCGGAGTTTCACATCGCATCTAATTGAACCGGGGCTTCACTCGTACCTCACTCCAGCCCCGGCCACCCGGTGGGCAACGTATCGCCAGCCGACTACCCGGCCAGACCGTCCCAGACTTTTCGGTTTTCGTGCATCGCGGCAACGATGTCGTCGGGGACCTTGCCGTCTTCCAGCAGCGTCCAGCCGGAGAAGTTCGTTCCCTTCAGCAGGCCGAAGAGCTGCTTCCAGGGATAGGCGTCATTTCGCAGGTCGTGGATATGCACCGTGCCGATACGATCCGCGACCAGTTTGAAGTTGTGGACGAGGCCTTCGCCGTCGAGGTCCGTCGGATTGCAGTTCCAGCAGACGACCGTGTTGCGGTTGTCGGCGACGTCGAGGATCGAGCGGATGTGCGGCAGCTCGGCGGTTCCGCGGCCGTGAACTTCCAGGCGAATCTGAATGCCGTAGCGGGCTCCGTATTCAGCAACCTCGTTGAGCGACCGACCGATCTGTGCGAGCGTCTTTTCCTGCTCGACACCTTTCGGAAAACCGTTGGGCCGGACTTTGACGCCAGTGCCGCCGACGTCGTGACACAGATCGACGAAGGCCTTGGTCTCCTCGATGTTCTTCTTCACGACGGCGGGATCGTCCGAGTGATACTCGCAGGCGCTGCCTAAGCCGACGAGTTCAACATCCGAGTCAGCGAAGCGGGCTCGCACTTCTTTCCGCTGCTGCTTGCCGAGTGTGATCTCGACGCCGTGCTTGTGCGTGCTTCGCAGCTCAACACCCTTGAACCCGGTGGCGGAGCAGTTCTTGATGATCGTCTCGATGTCCCAGTCCTTGCCCCAGTTGTAAGTCACCAGGCCGAGCTGCATGTTCGAGGCTGAGTCCTTCGCGGCCTGAGCCTGCGACATCGAACCCGGCAGACCGAACGGAGCGGTCGCGGCAACAGCAGCACAGCCAGCAAGAAACTCTCGACGGGAAACGGCCATGGGGGAACTCCTGACGGGCGGGTGGAAGAGACTGAGCGGGCGATAATGATCGCTCGCCCGGATGTTCGCCAGGCATCGACAACCGACGCGGACAACAACTCAGCATGGCAAGCCGGCATCCCTGGTGGCTATCATCGCGCCCCGCTTTGAGCTGCCGCTCGCCTGCCTTTATTCCTCGCCGTGCGAAATGCCGCTTTCCGACGACCAGATCATGCACAGCGTTCTCGACGGACAGCCCGAGCTGTTCGAGGAACTGGTCCGTCGTCACCGCCCGTCGCTGCTGCGAACTGCTCAGCACACGCTGAAAAATCACGCGCTCGCTGAGGAAGCCGTACAGGAAACGTTTCTCGCGGCCTACGCAAAGCGGGCAACGTTCGATCCGCAGTATCCGTTTCGTGGCTGGTTGTGGACGATCCTGCTCAACGCCTGCCGCACAATTGGTCGGCGCGAACAACGTCGCACAGACCGGCATGGCAGTGCAGAGATCAGCGACGATCTGGTCGCCGCGACTTCTCACGAAGACGCGTTTGCGAGCGTCGTCGACGCCGAACGCGACGCGCTGCTTAGCCTGCATCTCGACAGCCTGCCCGAGGTTCAGGCCGACGCGGTTCGTCTGCGGTTCTTCGGCGGGTTGACGTTCGAGGAAATCGCGACCGCGATGGACTGCAGCCTCAACGGAGCGAAGCAGCGGGTGAAGAAGGGCCTCGAACGGCTTGCCGCTGCGATCAAACATGCCCACAACCGTGGTGCCGACCAGGGAGACTTCCCATGAACTGTGATCTCGCCTTCGACTGCCTGACCGATCCAGCTCGCCGCGACTGCGCCGAACTGGCCGAGCATCTCGCGCACTGTCCGCGTTGCCGTGACATGGCCGAGGCTCTTGAGCCCGCCATCGATCTTTTGAGCGAAGTCTCGGCTCCTGAGTCTGCGTCCGCCGATGCCGTGTCATTTGCCGGTGCAGGTGGTTCCGCTGAGTTGGACGCGAAAGCCATCGAACCACGACGGCAGGCGTCGCCGCTCGATGGACGTCTGACCGCGCCGGTGAAGCCGTCGAACGAGCCCGCCTGGCCGAACGCTCCCTGGCACACCGAATCACAACGCCGGCTGCAGCGACGTCTGGTCACCTGGCAGATTCTCGCAGGCATCGCCGGCCTGACGTGCGTGCTGACCGCTGTCACTCAACTCCGAGAGTCCGACCAGCTGGCCCTAGCCGCTCTGCCGACAACTACCGAGTGCCAGCGTGCCGAACCGACCGAGGCATCTGCATCAACGGTGGTTGCCGGCTGCGTCGCGTGCCACACGCTGGAGGAATCGCTGCAACTGATCGCCGAATCGAAACGTGATCAGGTTCAGACAACTCTGACCCGCTGTGTCGCGTGCCACGTGTCGGGGCCGTCAAAAGATGCCGTCTCTGCTGACGCGACGAATCACGATGCGAATGCTCTGCCAACGCTGCTCGCGTGTGAGTTTCCGCAGATCGGCGGCTGAGACGCCCGGCATGTCTGAAGATTGCAGCGACAAGTGCCGGTCCTCGACAGCAGAGCACGAGCGACATTGCTCCTGACGCAGGCAAGCTATGGTCAAAGAGCTATCCACCGTCGCAATCATGACAGCATTGCTTGCGGGCGGACTTGCTGCACTGTTTTACACAGGCTGGCTCACTCACGTTCTCCTCGGTCGCCTTTGCACAAGGCACGCTGTGAGGTTCTGCAGGCGGCGTGGCCTGGAAGTCTGTCGAGCCAGTTGGCAGCCGGAATTTGAGCCCTCTGGAGTGAAAACGGAGTTCACCCTGGTTCAGCTTGACTGTCTCGACGCCAGAAAACAGCGACGACTGGTTTTGTTGTCGGTCTGGCCTTTTGGCGTGTGCAAGAAAGTCAGCGACGAATCTTATCCGGATTCCCTGGACAGCGAGTGGGCGTGCGAACCTCAAATACCCGAATGCCGAACCGGGAATCCTGCACGGAAATCGTGTTAGGGGCGCCCCGTTGGGGCTCAAGTTCTTATTACGGGTGCCATACCCAGGACTTCGTCCTGGGCTGACATGGGGTCGGCCCGTTGGGCCTTTGCTTCGTGACTGACAGACGCGACTAAATCGCTTCTCTGGTCTCAGCCAATCTTCTGGTCGCGGTGGATCGGGACGCCGATCATCGTCCCGCTGAAGACGAGTTTGCCGTCGACGTAGCCTTGAAATGCAAACTCGGCGCGGCGACCGGCGCGGACACTTTCGACTTTGGCCATCAGGACCAGTCGCGAGTTCGGGAAGACGGGGGCGCGGAAGCGGACGTCGCTCATGCCGCCGAAACCGAGGAAGTCGCCAGCCAGAAGCTGGTACTTGCGAGCATAGAAACCGGCGAGCTGCGCGGCACATTCGCAGAGCACGACGCCGGGCATCAGCGGGAAGCCGGGCATGTGGCCCTGAATCCAGAACTCCTGATCGGTGATATCCTTGAAGCCGATCAGCCCGTCGTTTTCCCGGTCGATGTAGACAACGCCGGTGAGCTGCTCCATCTCGTGCCGCTGCGGGTTGATCTTGCGGATCTCGCTGATGTCGTACAGCGGGTTGTCAAAATTGAGGTCAAGCGAATCGAGGTCGTAAATCGGCTGCGGGCGCATTCGTTCGGTTTCTCCGTATGAAGACTGCGTCGAAGCCGAACTTTAGTTGGGTGCCAGAACACCCGCAACGCCTCTCGAACGGCCCGAGAACGACAGCCCCGCTTGCTGCGACAAGGCATCCAGCAATCGTTATTCGAGCGTGTTCAGATAGCTCAGCAGGTCGGCCATCTGCTCGACCGAGACGGTCTTCTCCAGACCTTCCGGCATGAACGACAGCCCCGAGTTCTGCAGCAGTTCGATGTCCGCCCGGCGGACTTCGACGTCGGTCCCGTCGAGTTGCCGGATCACCAGGTCGTTCGCTGTTTCGGAACCGATCATCCCGGCGACCGTGCGGCCATCCGTCGTCAGCAGTGTGTAGGCCAGGAACTCCGGCTTCACCTCGCGATTCGGGTCCAGAATGTTCAACAGAACGGACGCCATCCCGCGACTGCGAATGCCTTTCAGGTTGGCTCCGATCGGCCGCCCGACTCCTTCCAGTTGGTGACATGCCGAGCAGTTCTTCTTGAAGACTTCCTTACCGCGCAGCGGATTGCCGGTCGCCTTCAGAGCCGCCTGGTAGCGGTCGACGACTTCCTGCCGCGACTTCTTTGAAACGACAAACAGACGGTTGACTCGCGCGGCGACGTCGGCGTCGGGATGCCGCCGCAGCAGGTCGACTCGCGCGGCGGGAATCTCGAACGCCTTCACCGTGCCTTCCTCGACCGCCGTCAGAAAGCGACCGAGCCACGCCGGACGAGACAGCAGCGTTTCGCCGGCTCGCGTCCGCAATCCCGGACTGAGCGCCGGCCAGGCATCGAGCAACAGATCGGCGACACCGTCCTCGCGAAACGCCGCCGCGCACTCGATTGCCGCCGCCTGAACAGCAAGCGGCTCACCCGGCTGCAGCAGTTTCTCCAGCAGTGGCTGAGCGTCCTTGAAGCCTGCCAGTCGCAGGTTCTGAACTGCTGCGGTGCGCTTCCCGTCGTCGGCTTTCGAGTCGATGGCGGTGGCTTTCGCGGCAGCGATCACACCGGCGAGCAGTTCTGACGTCTGGCCTCCAGCGGCAGCCAGCAACTTCTTGCGACCAGCGTCGTTCTGTCTCGCGACGAGAGCTTTGACGAGCGTCTCCTTGAGCGACGTCTCAGCTTCCGGCAGTCCAGCGACCGATCGAACTACGAGAGCGATTTCGCCTTCGTTGCCAGCTCCGCCAATCTGCTCGGCCAGCGTCGACAACAAAGCCACGCCGTGCGGCGTCTTGCGGAATCCGGCATCGACGGCGAGTGACTCGAAGGCCGCTCCGGCGTTCTGGTGCAGCGAGCTGAGCACCGCCAGCTGAATCCAACTGTCCGCCGAGTCCTGCAGCGCGATCCTCACCAGTGCCCGCGTCGCGGTCGGACCGGGAGCGGCTCCGAGCGAAAACGCGAGCTGATAACGGACCGTTAGCGAGTCGTCTCCGGTCATCGTAGCCAGTTTCGCGCGAATGGCCTGTGACTTCGGAGCGAGCGTCTCCGCCATTCGCAGCGAGTGGGCTCGCACCTGCGGCGACGCGTCGTCTAGCGCCGTCAGCAGCGACCGTTCTTCAAGAGCACCGAGACCGGCGAGCGACGTCAACGCGGCGGCGCGACCTTCCGGCAACGCCGACTCGACGGCGAGTTTCTCAAGTGCCGCGACCGCCGCCTGATCCTGCTGCTGGTAGAGCAGCCGCGAGGCCGTATCGCGGTGCCAGCCGTTGGGGTGTTCGAGCAGTCGGACGAGTTCCGCCGTTGACGCGTCACCGAGATTCGGCTGCCGACGTCGACCGGAAAAGTCCGCCGGAGCGATCCGGTAAATCCGGCCGCGATCGTGGCCGCTCATCGCGTCCAGCGTTTCCAGAAACTCTGGCGGCAGAAACGCGGCGCCTTCGATCAGCTCGCGGTACATATCGAGGATGTAGAGAGTCCCGTCCGGAGCATTCGCGAACTGCACGGGCCGGAACCAGATGTCCTTCGCAGCCAGAAACTCGACGCCCTCGTCAGCGCGAACCGCCGTGACGCCGACGCCGTTCGATTCGAGTCGCGCCCGGTAAACGAGATTGTTCGCGACCTCGCCAACGATCACGTTGCCTCGGTACTCCGTCGGCCAGGCATCGCCGCGATAGATCGTGATCCCGGTCGCTCCGGTAAAGAATCCGAATGGTTTACCGCCTTCGTCCGAGCCGCGGAACTTGCCTTCGCGACGCAGCGTCGTCCGCAGTTCGCGCCACGGTTCGGGTGGGCTGATCCGGAACAGGTGCGTGAACTTGCCCTCGGGCGTGATGTCGACCATCACCTTTGGCGCCTTGAGCTGCGGATTCCGGGCGACGTAACGGTCGTCGTACATGTACGACAGGCCGGGCTCGCTGTTGCCGCACGTAAACTTGCGGCCCCAGTTGTCCATGCTCATGCCGTGCTGCCCGCCGCCGGATGTCAGCTCGAACTTCGTCAGATCGCGCGGATCGAAAATGAATCCGCGACCGCGAACCGAAATCGGCTTCGCATCTTTGGCAGCCGTCGCGACGATGTTGCCGCCGGCGAGGCTCGTCGACAGATGAAAGCGATTGTCTTAGCCCCAGCGAATCGAGTTGAGATGCGACTCACCCGCCTTGTCGGTCTCAAACCCGGTGAAGACGACATCGCGGCGATCCGCCTTACCGTCTCCATCCTTATCTTTCAGGTAGAGCAGATCCGGAGCGTCGCCGACAAACACGCCGCCATCCCAGCACGCGATGGCACTCGGATACTTGAGCTGGTCCGCGAAGACGGTTTGCTTCTCGTAACGACCGTCGTTGTCTGCGTCTTCCAGGACGACGATCGACCCTCGTTCCTTGAAGTCCGGGACCGCGTACGCGTTGTACGGCGGCAGTTGAATGACAAACATCCGGCCCTGTTCGTCAAAGTCGACGGCGACCGGATCCTGAATCAGCGGCTCGCTGGCGACGAGTTCGACTCGGAACCCCGACCTCACGACCATCGACTTCAGCGAGTCTTCGGGCGAAAGCGCCTGAACCCGCAGTGACGGCTGGTCGGCCCCGAACGAAGTGATCGAGGTCAGTAGAGGAACGGCGAGTGCGGCGATCGGAAACTTCATGGCGTGACCTGGTGCGGGTTCGCGGCGGGAGGACTCTCAGGTCTGCCGGTTGGCGAAACCTGCAGTGAGACATCGTGGGATAGGTTCCCGTCTGGACGCGTCCTGTAAAGCCAGTCGAACGTTGCCGATCCGTAGTCGGAAGTGGCTACTCGCTGACGACGAGTTGCTCGGTACTCAGCGCAGGCTCGTCCGACAGCTCGGCAACAACCGCGAGCGGGTCGAGCCGACAGACGTCGTAACTCACCAGATCCAGTTCGCGAGCGTGCTTCGCCGCGAAGCGCAATCCGCAGCCCAGGCACAGTCCGTCGAGTCCGTCCTCGCTACCAACGCCCCGAAGATCGCAGTCGGCTTTACCATCCGAGACAACCGACTTCCGTTCCGTCACACCAAACCGACGACCGCTGACACCAAACGTCGGCAGTGCCGAGCACTTCGGGCAGACAAGGACCCGGTCGAGCAGCGTCCGCGAGGCGACGCCGGCCTCGGCCCAGTTCTCAAGAAGCATTTCCAGCGGCTCGGCTTCGAACGACATCGAGTGAGAATTGAACTGCAGATTCAGCAACTGCTCTGCCCGGACCTCGTCAGCTGGTCCGCCGAACTCGGCGCCGATCAGCACTGGGCTGCCCGAACTCGGCACGATTCGCCGAACGATCACACCGGCGTACTGAACCTGCTGGCCCTCCAGGTTCAGTCCGACGAGCAACTCCTGTGAGACCTCAAACTCGCCACCGCTCAATTGCAGCAGGATGCCGCTTTCGCTGATCTCACGTGACGCCCCGTAAACGGGTTTGTCGGGATCAATCATCCCGTCATCCGCGACGGAAAACGCGACAGCTGGTCGCTGCAGCGCGAACCGATCGTGCCGCCGCCGATCGACCGAGTCCCGCAGCTCGCTGATCATCCGCGGAGTCAGCTCGAACATCGGCTCGAGGCGCACCCGGGGCGCGGACATCGACCGCGTACTCGGATGGACTCTCGGCTGCGACACGCTCAAGTTCTCACAGACTTCGTTTCAGGCGGCGGAATCCCCGCTTCGACAATTGGGAGGAACGTCAATGCCCCACGAATCCTGATCAGCCGCCGAGCGCTAGCTCGCGGTTTTTCGGACTATCCGGAACCGGACGCTAGCGCGTGCCGGCTGATTTTTCATGACTCGCGGCACGTTGAGTGGAACCACCCCCATCACGCGCAGGGGCGGCTCCACCGTTCTGAGAATCTGGTCCCGGAAGCCGATCGCTGCGGCATCTTCCGCAGCCTGGGGAGGCAAAGCCCTGCTACAAACGAACGCTGAAATCGACTTTGTCGATCGCAACGATTAACCGGCCCCGGTCGGTGTCGATCCGCGGCGGCGTCTCTGCAATGATTCGCGCGATGGCGACGCTCCCGACAGGTCGGTCGAGCGTCCTCGCCACACCCGCTTAATCAGGATGATCAGGAGACCGTAATGGACGACGCGCAGAATTCGCCCTCACTCGACGACAACCCGCTGCTGATTTCGTCAGGGCTGCCGGCGTTCGATCGGATCCAACCCGAGCATGTCGTGCCCGCCGTCAAGCACCTGCTGGCCGAGGCCGAGAAGCAGCTTTCACATCTGGAAGCGACCATCGAACCGACCTGGGACGGCTGCTTCGCTCGGCTGGAGCAGCTCGATCGCCCGTTCGAGTACGGCTGGGGGCCGGTTTCGCATTTGTTCGGCGTGAAGAACTCGCCTGAGCTTCGCGAAGCCTACGAAGCGGTACTCGACGACGTCGTTCAGTTCGGACTGCGAGCTTCGCAGAGTAAGCCGATCTACGAAGCCTGTCTTGCCATCCGTGACGGCGAGGAATGGTCGAAGCTGACTCCCGCCCGGCAGCGCATTGTCGAGAAGAAGATTCAGTCCGCCGAACTGTCCGGAATTGGCCTCGAAGGCGAGCAACGCGCGCGGTTCAACGAAATCTCGCAGGAAATGTCGCAGCTCAGCACGAAGTTCTCGAACAACGTGCTCGACGCCACGAAGGCGTTTGACCTGATCATCACCGACGCGGCCGACGTCGAGGGAATGCCCGCCAGTGCG
>JAPOLP010000905.1 GCA_029977045.1 Planctomycetota bacterium | reverse complement strand
TTCTTTTTGCCTTTAGCAGCTGGCTTCTTGGTATCGCCCTTCTTCGCATTGCCGCGAGCGGCTGGAGCCTTCAGCTTGGCAGCCTGCTCTTCGGTCAGGACCTTCTTCAGAGCGGCCACGACCTGCTGAGCCATTTCACGGTTGCCTTTCTGGACTTCCGCCATCTTCGTCTTCTGTTCGTCGCTCAGGTTCAGAGCTGCGTTGACAGCCTTCTGAGCATCGGCCCCCTTCGAGCCAGCGGCACGAGCGGCCTTCTGGGCCTCCGCACGAGCTTTGATCTGATCTTCGGTCAGAATCGCGTCGCCCTTCTTCTTGATTTCAGCAGCCTTCGCTGCGAATTCCTTGTCGATCGCTGCAACCTTTTCCTTCTGCTCAGCCGTCAGTTCGATGTCGCCAAGGAATCGAGCCGTAACCGATGGAGCAGGACGCTTTCCCTTTTTCGCTTCGCCCTTGCCCTTCTTCGCTTCGTCAGCGGCCAGAGCGCCGGACGAAATCACCAGAGCCAGAGCCACACACAACAGACCTTTCAGTGCCTTCATAACAATTCTCCCGTGATGCGACCGCAGCCGCTGTTTAAGAACAAACAACCAATGTTCCGGAAGCTGCAACGCTCCCTGTTTTCAGTTCCGTCACTGAACCCGGAGGTCCACCGCGGGTTTCGGAGTTTCCCGCGAGATAGAAAACAGGCCCGGCATTCGGGAAAGAAGGCCGGGCCTGTTGAGTTGCTTACGCGAACAGTTCTTTAATCGGGTTGCCGTTACGGACAACCATGATCGGTCGACCCGTGTTGGTGTGGTACTCGTGCTGGTGGTCGATACCCAGTGCGTAGTACATCGAGGCGGCGACGTCGTCCGGCGAGAAGCCGACTTCGTCTTTCGGCAGCGTGGCGTCGGCGTTCGATTCGCCGAGCACCTGGCCACCCTTGACGCCACCACCGGCCATCAGCATGAACATGCAGCGCGGGTAGTGGTCGCGACCGACTCGTTCGGTGTTGATCTTCGGGGTACGACCGAATTCGCCAGTGACGAAAACGTTGGTCGTTTCCAGCAGGCCCTTCATCTCCAGAGCCTGCAGCAGGCCGGCGACACCGCTGTCGAGCACCGGCAAACGACGGTCCTTCAACTGAGTCCAGTTGTCACGGTGCGTGTCCCAGCCACCGAGAGTGATCGTGACGAACCGCGTGCCGGCTTCGACGAGGCGAGTCGCCAGCATACAGCTCTGATCAAACCCGTCTTCGCCGAACAGCTTGGCGACTTCGGGAGACTCGCGGCTGATGTCGAAAGCTTCCCGCGAACGCTTCGACGTGATCATGTCGTAAGCCTGCTGGCTGAAGCGGTCCAGACCGTCAATCAGCTGGCTGTCCTGCTCGATGTTACGGAATGTCGAATCGAGGTCTTTGAGCAGCGACTGCCGCTTTTCGACTTCGTTGATCGTCAGCCCACCACTCAGCTCGATGCCGCGGACGGCGTAAGGCTGGCCGGCAGTTGGAGTCGATCCCGTGTTCAGCGGGGCGTAGCGAACGCCGAGGAAGCCTGGCTTCTGAGCACTGTTTGGAACGGCGACGAACGGAGGAATGTCCTGAGCCGTTTCGAGTTCCTTCGAGACGACGGCACCGTAGCCGGGATACTCGATCGACGGCAGTGGCTTGTTGCCGGTGTTGACGTACTCGGTTCCCAGACGGTGAGCACCCAGCGTGTGGCTGACGCCGCGCAGAATCGTGTAAAGATTCTGGACCTTGGCCAGCTTCGGCAGGTGTTCGCTGATCTGGATGCCGGGCACGTTCGTGTCGATCGGATTGAACTCGCCGCGGTGGGTATCCGGGGCATCCGGCTTCAAATCGAACGTGTCCATATGAGATGGTCCACCGCTCAAATTGATGAAGATCGCGGAGCGCGCCGTGCCACCTTTGACCTGCCCGGCTTCGACCATGCGCAGATAGCTGGACATGGTCAGGCCGGTCGCACCAAGGGCGCCGACCTTCAGGAAATCGCGACGCGAAGTGCCTTCGCAGTTACGGTGAAATGCCATAGGGCAGTCCTTTCAGAGAAGAGTTATTTCAGGTGTCTGGTTTCCGCGGCTGGCCGCAGTGTGAGCAACAGTCGGAACAAGCAGCAGGCTCCCGGAGCGACTCCAGGAACCTGCGGGAAACAGTTAGTGATTGACGATGAACTCTTTGGTGTTGATCAGAGCCCAGAGCACATCGCGGATTCCGTCAAGCTGGTTCTCGGACGACTTCACGTAGGCAACCGTCCGGTCCAGTTCGTCGGCATTCGGTTCGCGGCTGACCGTCCGCAGATAAGTCCGGCGGATGATGTCCGGGATTTTTTCTGCGTCGTCTGCCGACTGAGCTGTCGCGGATGACTTGTCGTCATCCTTGTCTGCTCCCGTCAGACGGGCGATCTGCTTTTCGCCATATTCGATTCGCCGCGTCAGTTTCGTGACCTCGGCTTCGTCTTCGGCCTTCTTCGCTTTCTTCAGAGCCGCTTTGGCCTGGCGGAGCTGAGTTTCGAGGCGGGCAACCTGACGCTCGACCGTGTTACCAGCATTGGCGGCGGTCCGCGTCTGACGCATCCCGAGTTCGCCGGCAACCTGGTTGAT
Organism: Planctomycetota bacterium; assembly: GCA_029977045.1. GTDB lineage: Bacteria > Planctomycetota > Planctomycetia > Planctomycetales > Planctomycetaceae > JAPOLP01. Next base: position 513 of record JAPOLP010000905.1, on the reverse strand, counting down.
CCAGCCGCCCTTACCCTGGTCGATCATGCGATAAACGTCCTGATCGTTCTGCAGGAAGACGGTCTGCAGCAGGCTGGGCTGCTCCGAGCGGTCGCAGTCGCAGTTCGATTCGCGAATCGAACGTCCGAAGACAGACAGCGAGTAGTTCGCTCGGTTTTCGTTGTAGCGTGAACCGGCGGAAGCGATCGAAATCGACCGACCGTCGATGTCAGCCAGCATCTTGCCGAACTCTTCGTCGGAGGAAGTGGCAGCAACCAGAGCGTCGAGGGCGATTTCTGCCGGGATCCGACGCGGAATCGAGTGACTGAAGTTCCGCTCGTCGCCGCGGTTCGTGTCGTTCGGCACCCACGTCCGCTGGTAGGTGTCACTGTTCGCGATCTCGCGATGCACCCACTTCAGGTCGTAACCGCTGTCGATAAAGCCCTGCGTCAGGTAGTCGAGCAGCGCCTTGTTGCTTGGCGGATTAGCGAGAGCCATATCATCTGGCGGCTCGACAATACCCACGTTGAAGTA
>JAPOLP010000715.1 GCA_029977045.1 Planctomycetota bacterium | reverse complement strand
GTTACCAAACGTGGCTCGTAACCCTGCAGTTTCGCCTCTTTCTAGTTCGGCTCGGGAACCGTCGTCGCGCTCCGCTGAGCCGCCCGCTGCTCTTCCGTTGCCGAATTCTCCAGCGAACCATCGAGAGTCAGCCGGACGATCAGGCCGTCGATATCCGTCCAGTCCTCAGGCTCACCCTTCACTGACTTCCGCCATGCGGCGACCAGTTCGGGCATTCGCAGGTCGACGTCCGCCACCTGTTGCTGATCGGACGCCAGAAGACGCTTCAGCTTGTTAAGACTTTCCTGCTGCGGCGGGGGGGGAGCTTCAATGTAGGGCCGTGAGTTGCCCTCTTTGATCGCGCGACCGTATTCCGGAATATTGTTGAAGTACGAAAACAGCTGGTAGTACTCTCGCTGCGACAACGGGTCGTATTTGTGGTTGTGACAGCGGCAGCAGCCCATCGTCAGGCCCTGCCAGACAGTGAACGTCGTATCGACGCGGTCAACGACGTACTCAACCTGAAACTCCTCGGGCACGACGCCGCCTTCGGCGTTGCCGCGATGGTTGCGATTGAAGCCCGTCGCGATCTTCTGATCGAGGGTCGCATTCGGCAGCAGGTCGCCTGCCAGTTGTTCGATCGTGAATTCGTCGAACGGTTTGTTCTGCAGGAAGGCTTCGAGCACCCAGTCCCGCCAGCGCCACATGTCACGCGGTCCGTCTGACTGGTACCCGCTCGTGTCTGCGTAGCGTGCGGCGTCGAGCCAGCGAATCGCCATTCGCTCGGCGTGGCGACGTGATCTCAGCAGCCGGTCAACGACTGTCTCAAACGCGTTCGGCGATTTGTCGGCGAGGAAGGCATCAACTTCCTCAGGCGTTGGTGGCAGGCCGGTCAGATCGAGAGTCACCCGGCGAATCAGAGTTCGACGGTCAGCTGCAGGCGACGGCTTCAGCCTCTCACGATCAAGCCGCGCGAGCACGAAGGCGTCAATCGGGTTCTGCACCCAGTCCGGCTGCGAGACAGTCGGCTGACCGGGGCGTTGCGGTGCAACGAACGCCCAGTGCTGCTGCCACTTCGCACCATCCGCGATCCATTCCCGTAACAACTCGATCTGTGCCGGCTTCAGCTTCAGACCGAAATCCGGCGGCGGCATCTGTTCGTCTGGGTCGGCACTCAGCAGCCGTCGCAGCAGCTCACTCTCGCCAGGCTTTCCTGCCGCAACGACACTGACTCCGTCCTGCTGGCGAAACAGCCCGTCACGCGTATCGAGCCGCAGGTCCGCCTGGCGTTCGGTCTCATCCGGACCGTGACAGGCGAAACACGCGTCGGAGAGAATCGGTCGAATATCGCGGTCGAAGTCGACGTCGGCACGAACTGGCCGGGCCATGAAAACAAGCGTGGCAATCAGCAGCAGGCGGGCAGCGAGCGGGCGGTGATGTTCTGGCATCAGTTCGGTCCTGCGTCGGCGGGAAGAATCGAACTCGGGGAGCCAGTGATCGTCGCTACTTCGCACCAACTTTGCGAATGTCCGCGTTCTTTCGCAGCTCGGCAATCAGTCGTTTCTGCAGTTCACGCGACAGGACGCCAAAAATCTCTCCGCGAGTGTCTTCAAGGCTCAGGTCGCCCGGAATCACATCGGACACGGTCAACAGGTGCATTCCGAATGGCGACTGAAACGGCTCACTGACCTCACCCGGCTTCAGCGAGAACGCAACCGACGTCAGCTCGACCGGCATTCGCCCGCGATAAACGAACTGTCCAATGTCACCGCCGTCCTTGCCACTGGGGCTGTCCGACTCGGCCTTTGCGGCGTCTGTGAACGTGACCTCACCCGCAGCGATTCGCGTCCTCAGGGCCGCGAGCTGCTCCTTCAAGCCGTCCAGCTGTTCGGGAGTCGCGTCTTTGGGAACGCGTTTAACGATCTGTGCCGCCTTGACTTCAGTTCCGTCGAAGCGTGCTTTGTGCTGTTTCCAGTAGGTCGAGATCGCCTTGTCCGTGATGACCCGGCGAGCGTGAATGTTCCAGACGATCGGCTGCGCGACGGCCTCGCGAAATGTCTCTCGCGAATAGCCGAGTGACTCAAGCGTCTCAGTAAAGTCGAGGCCTTCGCGCGTGACGAGCTTCTCCATTCGCTGGACTCGTTCGTCGACAATCGCATCACTCGCTTTGATGTTCTGCGCCGCGAGGAACGTCTTCAGTAGAGCCCGGTCGATCAGATCATCGACGTACTGGTCCCGGACTGAAGGCTTCAGCTCGTCACGAACGCCGCGGGCGAGGTAGATGAACTGCAGATCGCCTTCCGTGATCGCCGCCCCGTCGACCGTCGCGACGGGGGTTTCCGGCGGGACATTCTGAAACGCCGCGGCACTGGCCAGAACGGCCAGACAGACGACGGCAAACACGGTCTGAAACAGACTCCGATTCACGACGCTCACGGGTGACTCCTTTCATCAGTCCGCGACGACTTTCAGTGACGCAACGCTGCGTCTGGTCAGTCAGCGTATGACTTTGTGACGGGTGGCTGCCAGTCATCCTCTTCTGGTTTCGGGTCCAGGTGATCCAGAATCTGCTTCGTCAGCTCAGGGAGTGCCTGGCCGGTAACGGCGGAGATTTTCAGCACCGGACGTCCGATCTCTTCACTCAGCAGCTCCGCGACGTCGTCCGCGTCCGGGAGTTCGCACTTCGTGACGACGACGATCTCCGGTCGGTCCATCAGCGTCGCGTCGTACATTCGCAGTTCGTCGCGAATATTGAGGTAATTCGCGATCGGGTCGCTGCCGTCCATCGGCATCGGCTCGACCAGATGCACAAAGACCTTCGTCCGCTCGACATGCCGCAGGAACTCGTGCCCGAGTCCGACGCCGGAGTGGGCACCTTCGATCAGGCCAGGGATATCGGCAATAACGAACCGCTTGTCGAAACCAATCTGCACGATGCCCAGATTCGGGTACTTCGTCGTGAAGGGATAGTTGGCGATCTCTGGCGTGGCACGAGTCACGCGACTGAGGAGCGTCGACTTCCCGGCATTGGGCTTTCCAACGAGACCGACGTCGGCGATGACTTTCAGTTCGAGCCGGATCGTCCGCACTTGCCCAGCCTCGCCTTCCTCGTGCTCGCGTGGAGCCCGATTGACTGAGTTCGCAAAGTGCTTATTCCCGTGCCCGCCGCGACCACCCCGAGCGACGACAATCGACTGGCCAATGTCCTTCATGTCGCGCAGCAGATTGCCACGCTTCACGTCGTAAATCAGCGTTCCAACCGGAACGCGAATGATGGCATCTTCGCCGCGTTTGCCCGTCCTGAGCTTCCCCTGGCCATGCGTCCCGCGTTCGGCGTTCCAGTGCTTATGCCCGATCAGGTGCGCGAGATTCGTGAGCTGGTCAGTCGCTTCGACGATCACTCGCCCGCCGCGTCCGCCATCACCTCCGTCCGGGCCACCGCGCGGAACGTGCGCCTCGCGCCGAAAACTCAGGCACCCATTGCCACCGTCGCCACCTCGGCAGTACAGCTCGATCTGATCCAGAAACATCCGCGAATATCCATGATTCCTGATTTTCCGGCCAGGAGATCGACCGGCGCGGCGAATAGTATCGGCCCGCCAGAAGCATTGCGATCAGAAGCGAATCGCTCTGCAAACCGCGTCTTTTCAGTTTTCATTGCCCACTGGAATTCCGAGGTCCTGCATGTCCGATTCTCACCTCCAGCAGAATTCGGTGGCTCACGAAGAACGGCCCTCACGCCAGGGCCAGCGCACACTAAGTTGTTTGCGCGAAGAGGATTTCGGCGAGGAAGGCGGGGTTCCAGCCGGCCATGCGGCGTTT